>JANYBQ010000510.1 GCA_025360705.1 Betaproteobacteria bacterium
CCGATCAATGACGAATCGCACGACCATGTGGATTCGTTTGCGGGTATGCCCACCAATGTGTTGCCCGATGCCGAGCCGGAAAACGTCGAAGTATTTATAAGCGAGCTGGGTTTGTGGCTGGAAGTGCGAACCCGTTACCTGAGTTGGGTGGACGGCCGCCTGGCCCAGATGGTGATCGCCACCGACATTACCGCTCGCCGCCTGGCCGAGCAGCAGGCGGCGGCGCAAGCGGACCGTGCGCAAAACGCGAGCCGGCTTATAACCATGGGCGAGATGGCTTCCAGCGTCGCCCACGAGCTGAACCAGCCGCTGACGGCGATCAACAACTATTGCCATGGCATGGTGTCGCGCATCCGTTCGCAGCAGATTTCGGAGCAGGACCTGCTCGGCGCACTCGAGAAGACGGCGCGCCAGGCGCAACGCGCCGGCCAGATCATCCAGCGCATCCGCTCCTTCGTAAAACGCAGTGAGCCCAACCGTACCTGGTCGCGCGTGACCGACATGATCGACGAAGCCGTGGAACTGGCCGAGATCGAACTGCGCCGGCGCAATGTGCGCCTCACACGCAACATAGGCGCGCGGCTGCCCATGTTGCTGGTAGACCCGATCCTGATTGAACAGGTGCTCATCAATCTGCTCAAGAACGCCGCCGAGTCGGTGGATGCGGCACAACGGCCGACCGCCATGCGCAAGGCCGAACTGAAGATAAGGCAGCAACGCGTCGACGACAAGGACGTGGTCGAGTTTTCGGTACTGGACTCGGGCAACGGGTTGGCGCCTGAAGTGATGGAACGGTTGTATGAGGCGTTCTATTCGACCAAGACCGACGGCATGGGTATTGGCCTGAATTTGTGCCGCTCTATCGTGGAGTCGCACCAGGGCCGAATGCGCGCGGAGAACATCTACAATGGCGCCGACGTCACGGGCTGCTGCTTCTCATTCTGGCTGCCCGCGGGCGAACCGGCCAACGTCGCGCCGACACTCGAGCGCGAACAACTCAAGACCCCAGGATAGCTGCATGAGTTTGATTCCCAAGAAGGGTACGGTCTACGTCGTGGACGACGACGAGGCGGTACGCGATTCATTGCAATGGCTGCTGGAAGGCAAGGATTACCGGGTACGTTGTTTCGATTCGGCGGAGTCGTTTCTGAGCCGTTACGACGCACGCGAAGTGGCCTGTCTGATAGTCGACATCCGCATGGGTGGCATGACCGGGCTGGAGTTGCAGAATCGTTTGATCGAGCACCATTCGCCTTTGCCGATAGTTTTCATCACCGGGCACGGCGACGTGCCGATGGCCGTCGACACGATGAAAAAAGGCGCGATGGATTTCATCCAGAAGCCGTTCAAGGAAGATCAACTCGTAGGACTGGTGGAGCGCATGCTGGAGCACGCCAAGGGCTCGTTCTCCGACCACCAGCTCGCTGCCAGCAGGGACGCCCTGCTGTCCAAACTCACGTTGCGGGAATCGCAGGTGCTGGAACGTATCGTGGCCGGGCGGCTGAACAAGCAAATCGCCGACGACCTGGGAATCAGCATAAAAACGGTGGAAGCGCACCGCGCCAACATCATGGAAAAACTCAACGCGAATACCGTGGCCGATTTGCTCAAGATCGCGCTTGGTCAATCCACCGCCAAGCCGTGAGGTCGCCGGCTAGCGGCGCAATCTGCCTGGAATGTCCGCGCTAAATTCAGAAAATACGGAACCCAAGATGACACAAGCCGAAGTCGGCCGGCTGATTGACGGCAACGCACTGTCCAGACAGCTGCGTACGGATATCGCCCTGCGCGCAGCGGCTCTTACCCGACGCGGTGTTCGTCCCGGCCTGGCGGTAATTCTTGTGGGCGAAGACGCGGCCAGCCAGGTTTATGTGCGCAACAAGGTCAAGGCCTGCCAGGACGCCGGACTGTACTCGGTGTTCGAAAAATACGACACCACGCTGACACAAGCCGAGCTGCTGTCGCGCATAAACGCACTCAACCGCGACCCGGCCATCCACGGGATTTTGGTGCAGATGCCGCTGCCCAAACACATCGACCCGCACACCGTCATCGAGACCATCGCCACCGCCAAGGACGTGGATGGTTATTCGACACTGAGCGCCGGCGAGTTGCTGACCGGTTCTCCGGGATTCAACCCGTGTACCCCCTATGGATGCATGAAGTTGATCGCCTCGACCGGTATCGTTCTGCGCGGCAAACATGCGGTAGTGATCGGGCGCAGCAATACCGTCGGCAAACCGATGGCACTGATGCTGCTTCAGGAAAACGCCACCGTGACGATCTGCCACAGCGCCACGGCCAATCTCGGGCAACACACGCTGCAGGCCGATGTGGTGGTCGCGGCCGTGGGCCGGCGCAACGTTCTCACCGCCGGCATGGTCAAGCCCGGGGCGATCGTGATCGACGTGGGTATGAACCGCGATGATGAGGGCAAGTTGTGCGGCGACGTGGATTTTGCCGGCGTGCAAAAAGTGGCCGGCTTCATTACGCCCGTGCCTGGCGGTGTAGGCCCCATGACCATCACCATGCTGCTGGTGAATACGCTGGAAGCCGCCGAGCGCGTGGCAGCGCCCCTTTAGATCGCATCGGGCGCCCCTAAATAGACAGGACCCGATGCGGGGAATCGCAAGGCCATAACATCCACGTCCATGAATCCACTTCTTGAAAACGACAAGCTGCCGCTGTTCGACCGGATCGAACCTGAACATGTGGCTCCGGCAATCGAACAACTGCTGAGCGCGAGCAATACCGCGCTTGAAACCGTCACCGCGCCCGCGTTCTCGCCCGACTGGAACGGCATTGCCGCCGTGCTCGACGTGGCAACCGAGAAACTTGGCCAGGCCTGGGGCGCCGTAAGCCATCTCAACAGCGTGGCCGACACGCCCGAGTTGCGCGCGGCCTACAACGCATCCTTGCCCGCGGTGACCGAGTTCTGGACGCGCCTGGGGGCCGACGAGCAGCTATATGCCAAGTACAAGGCGATCGATGCGAAATCGCTGAACGCGGAGCAGCAACAAGCGCGCAAAAATGCATTACGCGACTTTGTGCTGGGTGGAGCGGAACTCAAGGGGGCTGCGCGCGAACGGTTCGCGGCGATTCAGGAGCGCCAGGCGGAACTGAGCCAGAAGTTCAGCGAAAACGCACTCGACGCAACCGATAAATTTTCATATTACGCGACGCAAGCCGAGCTCGATGGCGTACCGGAAGATGTGCGGCATAGCGCGCTGCTGGCGGCCCAGGCAGAGGACAAACCAGGCTACAAACTCAGCCTGAAGATGCCGTGTTATTTGCCGGTGATGCAGTTCGCGCACAACGCGGCGCTTCGCCAGACGCTTTACCGGGCCTACGTAACACGCGCGTCGGATCAGGCCGATGGGGATTTGCGCCAGTTCGACAACACCGGACTGATACGCGAGATGCTGGCGCTGCGCCGCGAAGAAGCGCAACTGCTTGGGTACAACAACTTTGGCGAACTCTCGCTGGTGCCCAAGATGGCGCAGTCGCCGCGCCGCGTGATCGAGTTTCTACGCGACCTTGCGACCCGGGCACGTCCGTTCGCGCAACAGGATTTGGCGGACATGCGCCACTTCGCGGCCGCTAATCTCAACCTGCCCGATCCGCGCGCCTGGGACTGGCCATACATCGGCGAGAAGCTCAAGGAAGCGCGGTTCGCATTCAGCGAACAGGATGTCAAGCAATACTTTCCACTGCCCAAGGTATTGGCAGGTCTGTTCAAGATTGTCGAGACCCTGTTCGACGTCACCATCCGACCCGACCACGCGCCGGTATGGAATTCGGGCGTCGCGTTTTACCGCATCGAGAGACAAGCGCCCGCGGACTCTTTCAGCGACTGCCATACACCGGTGCTGGTTGGCCAGTTCTACCTGGATCCCACCGCCCGCGGCGGCAAACGCGGCGGCGCCTGGATGGACGATGTACGCAGCCGCTGGCTGCGCCCCGACACCCATGTTTTACAAACGCCGGTTGCGCACCTGGTCTGCAATTTCGCGGACGGATCGCTGGTCAACGGAGCCCGGAAACCGGCTTTGCTGACACACGACGACGTCACGACCCTGTTCCATGAATTCGGCCACGGCCTGCAACACATGCTGACGCAGGTCAACGAGCGGCATGTATCGGGCATCAGTGGCGTGGAGTGGGACGCGGTCGAACTTCCGAGCCAGTTCATGGAAAACTTCTGCTGGGAATGGGACGTTCTCAAACACATGAGCGCCCATGTGGACACCGGCGAGCCGTTGCCGCGAGCCCTGTTCGACAAGATGGTCGCTGGCAGGAACTTTCAAAGCGGCATGCAGACTTTGCGCCAGCTTGAGTTTTCGCTGTTCGACATGTTGCTGCACACAGAGCATGACCCGGCGCAGGACATCATGCCGCTGCTGCAGCAGGTTCGGGCGGACGTCGCTGTCCTTTTGCCTCCGGCGTGGAGCCGCACCGCCCACACCTTCAGCCATATTTTTGCCGGCGGTTATGCGGCCGGCTACTATAGCTACAAATGGGCCGAAGTACTTAGCGCCGACGCCTACGCGGCCTTCGAGGAGACCGCCGGTAAAGATGGTTTGCCGAACCCTGAAACCGGTAGAAAATACAGGCGCACTATTCTGGAGTCGGGTGGAAGCCGGCCGGCCATGGAATCGTTCAGGGCATTTCGGGGCCGGGAGCCGCGGCTCGACGCACTGTTGCGGCACCAAGGGATGGCCGGCGTGGGCGCGGTTCAACAACGGGGGTGAGCGTATGAAACATTCGGGCGTTACTTTCAATCTGCTGGCCTGCTGTGCGGCGCTGG
>JANYBQ010000116.1 GCA_025360705.1 Betaproteobacteria bacterium
GTGGTACAGATGAGTTTGAAAGAGGCGGATCGGTACGCGGTGATCCAGCAAGTCATTGAGCGCACGATGGGCCAGTCGGACGCGGCGCTGTGGCTCAACATTTCGGTACGCCAAGTCAAACGCCTGGCAAGCGCAATACGACTGAGCGGTGCCCAGGGTGCGGTATCCAGGCGCTGGGATGCACCCAGCAACCGACGCATAGCGCAGGCGGTGCGTGAGCGCTTTGTAGGCTTGGTGGGCGAGCACTACGCGGACTTCGGTCCCACCCTGGCGTGTGAGTACCTGGCGGCCCGGCACGGCTACAAGGGCAGCACCGAGACACTACGCGGCTGGATGATTCAAGCCCGATTGTGGAAGGCCAAGCGTTCCCGCGTTCGGCGCATCCACAGCCCACGCGAGCGGCGCAGCCGCTTGGGCGAGCTGGTGCAAATCGACGGCAGCCCGCATGCCTGGTTTGAGGACCGAGCGGGTAAATGCTGCCTGATCGCCTTCATCGATGACGCCACCAGCGCGCTGGCGCAGGCGTGCTTCTATCCGGTGGAGAGCACCAACGCCTACCTGCACAGCTTGCAGTGCTACGTGGGCACCCATGGCCGTCCCGTGGCGTTGTACAGCGACCGGCACAGCATCTTCACCAAACACGACCCCGAGGATCCGGTGCCCACCCAGTTCGAGCGCGCCGTGGGCGAGATCAACATCGACTCCATCCTGGCCTACTCGCCCCAGGCCAAGGGACGCGTGGAGCGTGCGTTTCAGACGCTGCAGGATCGCCTGGTCAAGGCATTGCGGCTGGCCAGGATCAGCACCATTGAGGCCGCCAATGCGTGGCTACCCACGTATTTGGCCAAGCACAACGCCCGCTTTGTCCGCTTGGCCGCAGACAGCGCCAATGCACACCGGGCCTTCGATGGCGATGCACACGATTTGGCTCGTATCTGCGCCCACCACTACGAGCGCGTATTGTCCAAGACGCTGACCTGCCAGTTCAAGTGGCGACTTCTGGTGGTCCTCACGCAGCCCGATCAGCCACGCTACGCGCTGCGTGCCCAAGCCGTCAAGGTCATCGAGCACCTGCACGGCAAACTCGAACTTTTGTGGGGCGCTGAGGCGCTGCCCTTCAAGACGTTCGAGCGTCATCAGCACTTGAGTGCAACTCGGGTGGCTGATGACAAGGTGCTCAATGCGCGGGTCGATGCTGTGCTGACCAAAGAAACGGCGCGGCTGCGCAAACTCCAGGCGCAGGTCGCATCGCATAACAAACAAACACAACTTCGTACCAAGACAGCGCCAGGCTGATCCGAAACATTGCACTCCAGGCGCATCAGTTTCTCGCGCCCGCAGTGGATAACTGAGCTGCTCCACACCACTGCGGGTGTGGACAGCCGGCGAGTACGCCGGTTCCTCAGTTACCCACCGCTCCCCGACTTGTCGCCTTCGGCCTGACGCGCTGCGCTTGCCAACAGCCTTTGATTAAAAGTCAGCTCGAAAAGGGGACATTTCAACTTGGGGTTGACAACGCTTTTAAGCGGCGCATCAAAATGATGCGGAAAAGGCGTTTGCCCTGTTGTGGGGCATGCGGCTGGTATCCATTGAGATCAGTTGGAACGGTTCGGTTTTGTTGGGTGAAAGCTTCAACCGGTAGCACCATCGAGGTGCGACCCTCAGCGTCATCCATTCTTCATGACCGGATCATGTTGGTCGGCATCGGGGCTTGTTAAAAACCAGGGGCGATGGCGAGGGCGATCCCAATATTTGGATAATTAAATTTAGTTGCCTAATATCTCCGCATGACAAACCCATTCGACACATCGGTTCACAATATATGCGCACAAAGATTGGCGACATGAACCCGTCCGATGCCTTTTCCCAAAGCTACGCCGAAGCACGGGCCAAGTTCCTCGTCACTGCGCGGGCCGCACGGGCCAGGCTGTCCGAAATTCCGCACCCGCTGAAGGGCCCGAACGGCGAGGCCTTGGCGTGTGACGTGGCCCGCTTCGGGCCCGACGATGCCGAGGCGGTTTTGTGGATCAATTCGGCCACCCATGGCGTCGAGGGTTTTTGCGGCTCGGGCGTGCAGATCGGCATGATGGCGCTGGGTTGGCAGACGCGGCTGCCTGCCAACGTGGCGCTATTGCTGACTCACGCAATCAACCCGTACGGCTTTGCCTGGATACGACGCGTTACCGAGGACAACGTGGACCTCAACCGCAATTTTTTTCCGGTCGGCCTCGTGCCCACTGCCAATGCCGGTTATGCGGAAATCCATCAGTGGGTGATCCCGGAAGACTTCGACGGTCCCAAACGCGCGCAGGCTGACGCCGCGCTGGAGAAGTTTCGCCAGGAACACGGCGAGCGCGCGCTGCACCAGGCCATGGCCGGCGGCCAGTACGCCTATCCCGATGGCTTGTTCTACGGCGGAACCGGCCCGACCTGGTCCAACCGCACGCTGCGAGCCCTAATAAGTACACATCTTGCGCAGGCCCGACGCTTTTGTTTCTTCGACATCCACACCGGTCTTGGGCCGGAGGGTTATGGCGAGCCCAGTTATGTCGGCAAGCCCACGGAAGAAGCTTTCGCCGAATGCCAAAAATGGTTCGGCAGCGACGTTACCTGGCTCGAGCGCGGTACCGGCGCATCGACCCCGGTGAACGGCCATCTCGGCTTGCCGTTCCGGCCTCTTTACGACCAGGGCAAAAGCGGCCCGGTACTGGGCCTGGAGTACGGCACGCTGCCATCACCGGATGTGCTTGCGGCGTTACGCGCCGACCATTGGCTGCATGCCCGGGGCCAACTGGACAGCGAGCAAGGCCGCGCCATCAAGAAACGCCTGCGCGATGTGTTCTATGTTGACACCGACGCGTGGAAAAAGCAGGTCATGGACCGCGCCAACGAACTCACCGGCAAGGCGATCCGCAATCTCGCCGGCTGAACGCTGCGCCGAATTGCATCGCTGGATCTTCTTGAGATGATCCGGGTGAAGCGGCCTTTCGCGGCAAGCCGTTGGCTGCACGCGCGGGTCGGGGTACTGCGCCTCGAAACTGCGCAGCAAGGGCGTCGCGTCGGTGACCGCCTCTACGACCCGGCCGCGTTGGGCATATAGAAGGTGGGCAGCAACTCGACCTTCGGCACCAGCAACTCGCGCAAGGCCGGTGAATCGGCGATCGGAAACGAATAGGGAATGTGCCGGTAGCGCACGTGGCCAGCATCTTGCAGGGGTAGGGCGAGCCAGGCGCGCCTTTGAGAATCAGTCTTTCGGTAAGGGGTCGGATTCTGGCCACCGGCGTTGCCAGGCGTTGGTCAGTTATGCGAACGCAACTCGCGCACACCTCGCCCGAGCTTGCGCCGCAGCAGCGTGCGCAGGGTTACACCATTGGCGTATCCGATCCGCGCGGCGATTTGATCGGCGCTTTCGGACCCGGTGTGCAGCAGGTGCAGGGCGCGCTCAACACGTAGATCCTGAAAGTACGACAGCGGCGTCTTGCCGAGCACGTTATGAAGACGCCTTGCCAGCGTGCGTTCGCTGGCACCGACCGAGCGCGCCGCATCGGCCAGCGAGAAGCCGTGCACAAGGCTGCGCCGCGCCCAGCCCTCAAAGCGCTCGACCAGCGGGTCGGCATGCGCCAGAGGGTCGGGGATCACAAATGCGGCCTGCGAATCACGCTCCTCGGCCAGCAGGTAACGCGCGGCGAGCGACGCCAGCGCCGGACTGCGGCCGCGTACCACGCTCAGGGCCAGATCGAGATGCGCCATCGCGGCCGCTGCGGTCGTGAAGCTGGCGGAGGCTGGCGAACACGGTGGGCCAGGATTCCGCACGCTCCACGTCAATGGATTGAACGGATTTGAAGTCGACGGAATAGCGAGCGCGAGTCCTTTGAAGGCTAGTCCTCATGCGCGTCAAGCCACGCGCGACTTGAAAATCCCTTAAAGTGGCCCCCGCTGATGGCCGCACCGCGTTCTGTGTGCGGCCCGCCTTATGCCTGGAGCTCATTGCATGAACGATTCCTCCCCCTACACGCCGCCGAAGATCTGGACCTGGAACATGGAGAGCGGCGGCCGGTTCGCCAACATCAACCGGCCCATTGCGGGGCCGACGCACGACAAGGACCTTCCGGTAGGCCGGCACCCCCTGCAGCTGTATTCGCTGGCCACGCCGAACGGCGTGAAGGTCACGGTGATGCTGGAAGAACTGCTGGCGCTCGGCCACAGCGGCGCGGAGTACGACGCCTGGCTGATCCGGATTAACAACGGTGACCAGTTCGGCAGCGGCTTCGTGGCAGCCAACCCGAACTCGAAGATTCCAGCGCTGGTGGACCACAGCGGGCCGACGCCGATCCGGGTCTTCGAGTCCGGCGCCATCCTCTTGCATCTGGCCGAGAAGTTCGGCGCCTTTCTGCCGACCGACAGCCAGGCGCGCGCCGAATGCCTGTCGTGGTTGTTCTGGCAGATGGGCAGCGCGCCCTACCTCGGCGGCGGCTTCGGGCACTTCTATGCCTACGCGCCGACCCGGATCGAATACGCGATCGATCGCTTTGCGATGGAGGTCAAACGCCAGCTCGACGTACTCGACCGGCGCCTCGCCGAGAGCCCGTACCTCGCGGGAAACGACTACACGATCGCCGACATGGCGGTCTGGCCCTGGTATGGCGCCCTGGCCAAGGGCCTGGTTTACGAAGCGGGCGAATTCCTGCAGGTTCAGGAATACACCCACGTCCAGCGCTGGACAGATCTGATTGCCCAGCGTCCGGCGGTGAAGCGCGGCCGCATGGTGAATCGCGTCTCTGGCGAGCCGTCGAGCCAGCTGCACGAACGCCACGACGCGAGCGACTTCGAAACCAAAACCGAGGACAAACTTGCAGCGTCGGGCTGAGGCGATTTCAAGCAAATACGGCCGTACGGGCACAGAGTGATGCCCCGGCTTCTACGAATGCGGCTTGCCGAGAAGGACGCGGCGGTTCAGTCAGGCGCCAGAAAATCCCGAATCGCGAACAACACACAGTCGGGCGCCTCCAGCATCATCTGGTGGCCGGCGTCGATGATCACGACTTTTCCGTTGGCGGCTTTGTCGATCAGCGGCTGCGCGGTTTTGGCCAGCGTCATCTGGTCGCGTTTGCCCAACAAAAACAGCGTTGGCGCGCTGACCTTTTGCATCGCGGCCGCGCCGTTCCTGTAGTCGTCGCACGCCTTGAAGCCGGTGTAGAAAAGATTCACCTTGGGGTTGCGGGCCAGCACGCGGCGCATCAGCGCGCGCGAGCTGCCGTAGACCCAGGTGCCCGGCCCCAGCGATGACGGTGGCGGCGCAAGCATCGAGTGAGAAAACACATTCACCATGTCGATCGCCTTGAGTGGTTCCTTCAGCGACGTCGCCAGCAGCGCGGCGGACACCTTCATCGGGAAAGCGGTGCCCGCCAGCACGAGGTGGCTGATGCGCGCGGGCGCGCGGGCGGCCACTTCCAGCGCGATCAGCGAGCCAAAGCTGTGGCCAACGATGGCCACCCGGTTCAGCGCCGCGGCATCCATCAGCGCCAGCACAAAGTCCGCGGCGGCTTGCACGGTCAGCGGTGGGTCCCCGGCGCTTTTGCCGTGACCGGGCAGGTCGGGCGCCAGCACGTTCCAGCCGTGGTTGGCCAGGTAACGGGTCTGCAAAATCCAGACGCTGTGGTCGTTGAGCGCGCCGTGGATAAATAGGACCGTGGGCTTGGCAGTGTCGTACGTCTTGCCGCCGCTGTAGCAGTACGTCTTGTGGTCGTTGACAAGAAGTTCCATCACGCACCTGCCTTTTCCGCGGCCTTGAGCGCACGCTTCAAATCGTCGATCAGGTCGTCCGGTTCTTCGAGTCCGATCGACAGCCGTATCGTGCCGTGTGTAATGCCGCCGGCCGCAAGGGCCTCGTCGCTCATGCGGAAATGCGTGGTGCTGGCCGGATGGATCACCAGGCTGCGGCAGTCGCCCACATTGGCCAGATGGCTGAACACTTGCAGGGCGTCGATGAAAGCCTTGCCCTGCGCGCGGCTGCCTTTTAGGTCGAAGCTGAACACCGACCCGGCGCCACGCGGCAGCAGCTTTTGCGCCAGCGCGTGGCTCGGGTGCGACTCCAGCAGCGGGTGGCCGACGCGCGACACAAATGCATGGCTGGCCAGGAACTCGACCACGCGTTGCGTGTTGCCCATATGGCGCGCCATACGCAGCGACAAGGTCTCGATGCCCTGCAACACCAGCCAGGCCGAGTGCGGACTTAAACAGGCGCCAAAGTCGCGCAGGCCTTCGCGCCGTGCGCGCAGCAGAAAGGCGCCGACCGTCGACTCGTCGGTAAACACCATGTTGTGGAAGCCGTCGTAGGGCGCCGCCAGTTCGCTGAACTTTCCGCTGGCCTTGAAGGATCGCGCCCAGTCGAAGCTGCCACCGTCCACCACAATGCCGGCGATCACCGTGCCATGGCCGCTCAGGAATTTGGTGGCCGAGTGGTAGACCAGATCGGCGCCATGCTCGAAGGGTTTCAGCAGCCAGGGCGTGGTCAGCGTCGAGTCGACCAGCAGCGGCACACCGGCTTCGTGTGCCATGGCCGAGACGGTGGCGATGTCCAGCACGTCCAGCCCCGGGTTGCCAACCGTCTCGCCAAAAAAAAGCTTGGTGTTGGGCCGCGCGGCAGCGCGCCAGCCGTCGATGTCGCCGGGCTTTACAAAGGTGGTCTCAATGCCGAAGCGGCGCATCGTGTAATGCAGCAGATTTTGCGAACCGCCATACAAGGCGGTCGATGCCACGATGTGCGAGCCCGCGCCCATCAGTGTCGCTATACACAGATGCAGCGCGGCTTGCCCGCTGGCGGTGCTGATGGCGCCGATGCCGCCCTCCAGCGCGGACACGCGTTGCTCCAGCACCGCGTTGGTAGGGTTGCTGAGGCGCGAATACACGTGGCCGGCGCGCTCCAGGTTGAAGAGCGCGGCCGCATGGTCGCTGGATTCGAACACGAAGGACGTGCTGAGGTGGATCGGCACCGCCCGTGCGCCGGTGGTGGGGTCGGGCGCCGCGCCGGCGTGCAATGCAAGGGTGTCGAAGCCGGGGTCCAAGTAACCGGGCATAGGAGTCTTTCGGGTGGTTTAATCGGGGGATTGTGGGCTATATTCCCCATTAGTTGGCGGCAAAAAACGCGGCCTCGCCACACCGGCTTTTCCCGCGAACACCAGGAGATCACCATGAAAGTCAGCGACATTCTGCGTGTCAAGGGCGGCACTCTGTACACCGCCTCGCCCGACGGCCTGCTGGAGCAGGCCACCGAGTTGATGGCCGAAAGAGATATCGGCTCGCTGGTGGTGATCGACCATGGCGAACTGGTGGGCATGTTGACCTTCCGCGAAGTGATCCAGACCCTGGTGAAGAACCGCGGCACCATCGGCGCGGCGTCGGTGCGCTCTGCGATGGACGACGCGCCACTCACCTGCACCATGGAGACTGAACTCGACGAAGTGCGCCGCATGATGCTGGAGCGGCACACACGTTACCTGCCGGTCATGGACAACAAGATGCTGATGGGCGTGGTCAGTTTTTACGACGTGGCGAAGGCCGTCGTCGACAGCCAGAACTTCGAGAACAAGATGCTCAAGGCCTATATACGCGATTGGCCGGATACCGAGCAAGACCCGGACCGGAAGTGATGTGGGTGTACTGGGGTAATTTTTATGAGTGGCAATACTTTTGGCAGTCTTTTCGCGGTCACCAATTTCGGCGAGTCCCACGGCCCGGCTATTGGTTGCGTCATAGACGGTTGCCCGCCCGGCATGGCCCTGGGCGAGGCCGACATCCAGGGTGATCTGAACCGCCGCCGGCCCGGTACTTCCAAGTTCGTGACCCAGCGCAACGAGCCCGATGCGGTTGAAATCCTGAGCGGCGTCTACGAGGGCAAAACCACCGGCACGCCGATCTGCCTGTTGATCGGGAACACCGACCAGCGCAGCAAGGACTACGGCAACATCTTGCAGACCTTCCGCCCGGGCCACGCCGACTACACCTACTTTCAAAAATACGGCATTCGCGATCCGCGTGGCGGCGGCCGGTCATCGGCGCGCCTCACCGCACCGATGGTGGCGGCCGGTGCGGTGGCGAAGAAATGGCTGTTCGAGAAATACGGCACCGTGTTTCGCGGCTGTATGGCGCAGATGGGCGAGATGGTGATTCCGTTCGAGAGCTGGCACCACGTGGCGCACAACCCATTTTTTGCGCCGCTGCAGGACGTGTCGGCACTGGAGACTTATATCGAAGCTTTGCGCAAGGCGGGTGACTCGTGTGGCGCGCGCATTCGCGTGACGGCGAGCAATGTACCGGTCGGGCTGGGCGAGCCGCTGTTCGACAAGCTGGACTCCGACATCGCCTGGGCCATGATGGGTATCAACGCCGTGAAAGGGGTTGAGATCGGCGCCGGTTTTGCGAGTGTCGCGCAGCGCGGCAGCCACCACGGGGACGCGTTGTCGCCGCAGGGTTTTCGCAGCAACAACGCGGGGGGTGTACTGGGCGGAATCAGCACCGGCCAGGACCTGGAAGTGAGTATCGCGATCAAACCGACCAGTTCGATCCTGACGCCGCGCGAGTCGATCGACACCGCCGGCAGCAGCACCGAGGTGATCACCAAAGGCCGCCACGATCCTTGCGTGGGGATACGCGCCACCCCGATTGCCGAGGCCATGCTGGCGCTGGTGGTGATGGAACATGCGCTGCGCCATCGCGCGCAATGTGGCGATGTGGCCGTGAGTCTGGCGCCTATTGCCGCGTCGGTTGGCGGGCGGCCGGCTTAACGGCCTTGACGGCTAAGGCCGGGTCGGCGCATCCTTGCGTTTGAGCGGGTTGAAGCCGGTCACCAGAACGGTTGCCGCCAGCACCAGCACACCGCCCAGATACGAAGCAAGGGTGAAGCTTTCATGCAAAAAGACATGGCCCCAGATGACCCCAAAAATAGTGATCATGAAAGTCGAGCTCAAGGCCGCGACGGGGGTGACCTCTTTGACGATGCGCATATATTGCCAATAGACCAGGCCCGACGTGACGATGCCCATGACGCACACCGCGCCGATCGCCGACGCCGAGATGCGGGCTTGCGGCAAAGTCCACAACGCTCCCGGCAACAGGAACACGAAGCCGGCCACATGGATGGCGGCCGTGACAGCGAGCGGCTGCATACGCTGGGTCGCGCGTTTTAGCAGTGGGGCGGTAAAGCCCGACAAGGCCGAGCCGACGACGGAGACGATGGCCGCCGTCACCAGCTGGCGCGTCGGGTGCACCGTACCCAATTGCACCACCAGCGCTATGCCGACGAATGCCGCCAGGCAACCCACGATCTTGCCGCGGGTCAGGGTGTCTTCTTTCATCCAGGCTGAGGCGAAGGCGCCAAACAGCACTGACGTAACACTCAACACCGCGCTGTAACCCGCCGGCATGTACAAGGACGCCCACGAGTACAGGAAGTACGGCCCGGCGATTCCGGCCGCGCCCAGCAACAGCAATTCACGCCAATGCTCCAGCGGCCAGCGGTGTTTCATGAACCGCATGATCAGGCCCAGCGTGAGCGCGCTCAGGCCCACGCGCGAACCCGCTGTAAGGCTCGGGCCGAGGTCCGGAGTGGCCACGCGGGTGAAAAGGTAACTCATGCCCCAGATGGCGGAAAGGGCCGCGAGCTGAAGAAAGTATTTGTTTCTCATGGTCTTGTTTTGGCTGCGCGTACTGGCATGAAGCGCTGCAGCGGATTGAAGCCCGTCACAAGGGTGCAGGCCAGCAGGATCAGCGCCCCCGTGGCCATGCCCATACGCAAGGCGGCCAGCATGTTCGGCCGTAAAACCGGGGTGGCAAAACGTGTCAGCATGAACGAGGAGCCCCACAAGGCTGACAACGCGACCAATTGCAAAAAATAGCGGGACTTCACTACAGGCCATTGTCGCCCAACGCTTTGGCGACGGTGAACGCGTTGGACCGCAAAACCCGTGGCGCTTACGTCATATTGCTGGTAGACCCAGCTGATTCGCCGGCCTTCCACACCGTAAAACCCGCTGATGGAACGGCACGGCTTGACACCGTCCCAGCCGTCCCGCGCCTGGCCAAACGTTATGATCGTGCCCTGCTTCGTTCGAGGCATC
The DNA here is from genome assembly GCA_025360705.1 of Betaproteobacteria bacterium. Taxonomy (GTDB): domain Bacteria; phylum Pseudomonadota; class Gammaproteobacteria; order Burkholderiales; family Burkholderiaceae_C; genus CAISIP01. Next base: position 10,116 of record JANYBQ010000116.1, read on the forward strand.
CCCTGTAATCGACGCCTTGCCAACTCCACCACCAGACGCCGTACCTGACGCCGCGCCGCTGCCGGCATCGAGCTCGCCCTGGGCCCCACTGGCCCACCCGGTGTTCCGCATGTTGTGGTTTACCTGGCTGGCGGCCAACACGTCGCAGTGGATGAACGATGTAGCCGCGGCCTGGATGATGACCTCGCTGACCACCTTGCCGATCTGGGTGGCGCTGGTGCAAACCGCTTCCACCTTGCCGGTGTTCGTGCTGGGACTGCCGAGCGGCGCGCTGGCCGACATCGTGGACCGCAAACGGTTTTTCATGCTGACTCAATTCTGGGTCGCGGCGATGGCGCTGCTGTTGTGCGCCGCCATCCTCAGCGGCGCCATGACGCCAGCCTTGCTGCTGGCGTTGACCTTTGCCAATGGCGTCGGACTGGCCATGCGCTGGCCGGTGTTCGCGGCCATCGTGCCAGAACTGGTACCACGCCGCCAGCTGCCCGCGGCGCTGGCTCTGAATGCGGTGTCCGCCAACGCATCGCGCATCATCGGGCCGCTGCTGGCCGGGGTGTTGATCGCCAGTCTGGGATCGGTGTATGTTTTCGTGCTCAACGGGATTCTCGCGGTGTTGTCGGCATGGGTGATCTCGCGCTGGAAACGCGAGCCGGTATCGCGGCCGCTGGGCCGCGAGAAGTTGTTCAGCGCCATGCGCGTAGGAATGCAGTTTCTGCGGCAGTCGTCCCATCTGCGCGGCGTACTGGTGCGTATCTCGCTGGTTTTTTTTCACTCCACCGCATTGCTGGCGATGCTTCCGCTGGTGGCGCGTGACCTGCGCGGCGGTGGCGCGGGTACCTACACACTGCTGCTGGCGTCGATGGGTACGGGAGCGATCGTCGTGGCCATGGTGCTCCAGCGTGTGCGCGAGCGCTGGTCGCGCGACGGCCTGGTGGTGCGTGGCGTGATTTTGCAGTCGGCCGCGATGGCGGTCATGGCGGTGGCGCACAGCCCCGTGGTGGCCGTGCTGGCCATGTTTGCTACCGGCATGGCGTGGATCACCACGGCCAACTCGCTCGGCGTGTCGGCCCAGATGGGCCTGCCCGACTGGGTGCGGGCGCGCGGAATGTCGATGTACCAGATGGCGCTGATGGGTGCCAGCGCGTCCGGGGCCGCCGTATGGGGTCAGGTGGCCACGATAACGACTGTTTCAACCAGCCTGCTGATCGCTTCGGCGTCGGGCGTTCTGTGTACGTTGCTGGTCAGCCGGCTGATGCCCGACAGCGGTGTCGAAGAGGACCTGACCCCGACCAACCAATTCCGCTTGCCCGTGGCGCAAGCTCCGCCTGACTCCGGCCACGTCATGGTGACCATTGAGTACCGGATCGATCCCGCGCGTGCGAGTGACTTCCGCGCGTTGATGCAAGAGAGCCGGCGCGGCCGCCTGCGCCACGGTGCCTTGTCATGGGAACTGTTGCGCGATATCGGCGACCCGGGACGTTTTATCGAACAGATCGTCGATGCGTCATGGACCGACCATTTGCGCCGCTTCGACCGGGTAACGGCCGCCGACGTGGCTCTGCGCGACCGTAAACAGGCGTTTCACATCGGCGAATCGCCGCCGCTTGTAACTCGCTGCGTCATGGAGTCCACGATTCGCCACCGGAGCGGCTGACGCCCAAACGCCACGCAGGCGAGGAGCGCAGGGTTATGCTACGGGCGTCTACGTCACGTCGTCAGGCAACACGGCGTTGCGGTGCGAGTCGTGTTTGGCCAGCACGCTACCCACCGCGCGTTTGAGTTTGCCGACCGCGCCATGAATCGCCTGATGCGCGGTAGCCGCATAGTCTTTCACCACCACGGGGGCCAGCCCTACCAGCCGGGCCTCCAGCGTGCAATGAATTTCATCCGGATTTGCCTTGGCATGGCTGTTGGCGTCGGACAGATGGGCCTCTACGCGGGTGATCTGCTCGCCGAAATGGCTGAGCGATTCTTTCACGACGGCCTCCAGATGTTCGGCCATCTTGTGGCGTCCGTCGGTGTGGGGGTCGGTGTTCAATAAAACTTGCATCGTTGTTCCTTCACATGCGAGGCATGTGAGGCCCATCATGCGGCCATAAGCAAGTAGCGGCAACCGGCGTGCATGGCGCCTGGTTGTAGGTGTGCTCCTACCTTGGCACGAGCCTCATGTCCATTACACGGACTCAAAAAGTCGTTTGTCGGGCGCTGTAACCTTCCAACGCCGGCTGAACTTTCAGGATCGCAGTCCACGTTAAGGTGACTACTGACATCGTTTGTGGAATGGTTTCAGCGGCGCGGCTGCGACTACTGCTCTTGAGCTGTCGGCTGGCACACCAAAAGCCCAAATCGTCGGCGCCTGAATCATGAGATACCTCCGCCCAATGCTGTACAGTGCAGTACTTTCGCAGTACAACCGCTGTATCGAGAAACAATGGCTCCCGTAAAGTCCTCCACCCTCACTTTTCGTATCGAGCCCAGCCTGAAAGAAGCGCTGCGGCGGGCCGCTAATCAAGAACATCGCAGCATTGCCAATATGGTGGAAGTGATGATTAGAGAATATTGCGGTCGAGTCGGCGTCGCCATCGGCGAACAACTGCTGCCCGGAAGCGCCGGACCACCGGTCAACGCCAATCAAAAGAGAGTGCTGCGGGGCAAAAAGAAAATATGAACACGAAAGAACTCATCGACCGCATTTTCAAAGAACCCGGAGTCAAGTTTGAGCTCGGCGAATTTGCGAATCTGGGCAAGCCCATCCACGACATCATCACCATTTACCCCAAGGCAGTAACGACCGGCAAGGATGCGGGCAAGACAAAGTTCTATCTGAAAAGCTTCATTCCGTTTTCCACTGGCAATGAGGAGGTGCAGGTCTACGTGGAGAGCGGCAAGTCAGCTCCTGAAGAAATCATCCGTCAGTTATGGGTTTACAAGCTGCTGCACCAGTACGGCTACAAGGCGGACGAGATTGATCTGGAAAAAGGTGTCCAGTTCGGCACCGAGCTGGGCATCCAGTACATCAACCGGCTGGCCAGCGACATCGTCTATATCAAGCAGGAGGAGCGCAAAGGCTTTGTCGAAATTTCGGACGAGGACCTGGAGTTCAAGCAGAGCGAACTGAAGCGCGAGAAGAGCAAGCAGACGCGTAAGGCGCAGGAACGGGATGGTCTGCGCTCGGAGCTCGACGGTTTCAAGGCGCAACTGGAAGAGGCCAAGAAGCGCTTTGAAGCCACGTTCCACGCCGCGCCGGAGTCGCGCGAAGCGATGCGCGAACAGGAAAAAAAGCGCGTGTTTGCCGCCAATCGGCAGGCGCAGGTAGAAAGCGAGATTCGCAGCTTGTGCGAGAAGACGCTGCCCTTCAGCATCGCCGGCAAACTGTTCGATGGCATCCGGCGGCAAATCGAAGCCGAACGCGAATCGGCCAGCGGTGACGCCATCAAGGAGAACGCTGCAGTGTTGGCCAAGCGCATCGTTCGTGTGGTGGAGGAGCCGGAGCCGATTTACACGGAGAAGCTATCGGCCGAGCGCATGGCTGAGCTGGAACGGCGCATTTTTCGCATGTTGAAGGAGGGTGACCCAAGCGCGGATGTTGCCAAGGTACTTGACCTCTCCGATCGTGACGCGGCGCGCGTGTTGAACCGGATGGAGGTGTTGGAGCGTAGCGACGTATTTCTGCTGAAGGCCCTTTTGGATGAAGCACGCAACCTGGAGACGCAGATTCGCCAACTCGATGGCCTCGGCCAAGGGGGTGCGCTGACACCAACCGAACGCGACCTGTTCGACGAATTGCAGAGGGTGATGGAAAGTTGCTCGACCCAGATTGGGCGCAAGACCGAACAGCTGCGTCTGGTGGAGGAAGATATTCTGGCCCTCGACAAACGTATCGGTGACATCGAGGTGGAAATCGAAAAGTTGTATGAGAAGCACAACGTTTCAAAGGAAAAGGCGGACTTCATCCTGGAGTGTGACGCGATTGCCAGTGTGCTGAACCAGTTTGTCGTACGTTTGCGCAAGAACAAGGTGCATTTGCTCCAGGAAAAGACCTTCGAAATGTACCGGCTCTTGTCTAACCGCAGCGGGCTGATTAAGGACATCACCATCGACGACAAGACTTACGAGGTCAAGATCACCGACCGCAACGGCCATGAGATTCGGAAGTCGGCGCTGTCGGCTGGCGAGAAAGAAGTGTTTGCCGTGTCTCTGCTTTGGGGGTTGGCGCAGACCAGTGAACTCAAGTTGCCCATCATCATTGACACACCGTTGTCGCGGCTGGACAGCACGCACCGCGACAACATCGTGAACAACTATTTTCCCAATGCCGGTGAACAGGTCATCATCCTGTCGACCGACACGGAAATTGACGCCAACTACTACCGGACTCTCAAGCCGCGTCTGAGCGGAGCGGCGAGCCTGGAATTCGACCAACGGCAAGAGTTGACAACCTTCCGCCAGGGTTATTTCTGGGAGAAAAGCCATGGCTGACCGCCTCTACACATCGAGCGATGCCGACGAGGTCTTGAGCGCCCTGCGCTTCGAAACCAAGCTGGAGAAGGCAACACTCGCGCGGATTGCCTTCACACTGTCATTGGTGAAAGATGGGTCGGCTGTTTCGTCGAGCGCGGGCTTCAGTGGTGGAGAGATGAAGCGGCCTACCTTCATCGGCGAGGATGAAGTGTTTCTGCGCACGCTGATTGCGCATGTCTACGGTAAACGGGAGTTCGGCGAGGACGAGTTCTTTTCCAATCGGTCCATTGTCAAGAACCACATCGACAGCGGTGCGGCACTATTGGCCCAGATGTTTCAGGAAACGGGGCGTAGCGGTGACGCGCTGATTCGGCGCCTGGTGGATGAGGTTGAATTCGCGGGCCGCCGCGAGCAACTCGGGAGTGGCCTGGACATCTTCATCGGCCGGACGCTACTGCAGCGCACCGAACTGGTGATGGAGCTGAACAACACGGCCAAACATGCCAACTCGCATTTGGCCATCATGGGAAAGCCGGGAGTCGGCAAGACGCAGTTCCTGCTCAAGATATTGACCGACATCCGCGTCCAGTCCAATTACCAGACCAATTTCATCTACTTCGATTACAAGGGTGATGTGGTGGAGAACGCGCGTTTTCTGGAGTTGGCGCGCGTGCAACCCTTCCGCTTGTTGCAAGGTGGGCAAAGCTTGCCCATTAATCCCTTCATTCTGCCGGCCTATGACGAGCAGACCATCAACGTGTCCGCGCGCGAGAAGGCGGAGAGTTTTGCGTCAATTAACAGCAAACTTGGGGTTGTGCAGAAAGGCGCACTGACGGAAGCGATTCGTGCGGCCTATGCCAAGCGCGCCAGTTCTGCCACGCCGTACCCGGACTTTCCCGATGTTCTCGAAGCGGCTGCCGCCGCCTACGAAGACGACGGCAAGAAGGATGACAGCCTGATTGAAGTATTGCGCGATTTGTCCGAGTTCGATCTGTTCTGGCGCCATGGCAGTGAAAGCGCGCCGATGGATCGCGTTTCGAATCGCACGATGCTGATTGACGTGCATGCCATGCCAGTCCTGAAAGAGCTCGTGGCCTATCTCGTCATAGAACGGCTATACAAAGAGATGGCGACGCTCACTGATAGCCCAGTGATGGATGGCCGCCGGACTATTCGGACCATTCTGGTCATCGATGAGGCTCACAATTACCTTGGGCAGAAAAACATGTTTCTGCAACGCATCATCCGAGAGGGGCGCTCAAAAGGAATCATCGTTTTCTTCGCGAGCCAGTCGCCAAACGACTACCAGCAGAAGTTCTTCAACTTTCAGGAGTTGCTGGAGTTCACTTACATCTTTCAATGCGATGGCGTGGCCTCGGGTTCAGTGCAAGACATACTGGGTTGCAGTGCGAAGACAGCGAAGGAGCTGCAGACTGAGATCGCGCGCCTTGAACCTTGGCAGGTGATTGCGCGTAGTCAGGAGAAGACTGAGGAGTTCGTGAAGTTCACGGCGGAGGCTTTTTATAAGAGTTACGCGTAGGCTAGGAATGTCGGGTGCCAACCCGACATCGGTTCAGATTGATGGTGTCGAGCAACTGACGAACAATCTGGAAATCAAGGCGAGCGGTCAGGAGGACCTGCTTGAACAACTCAAACAGACCGTCTTCCGGCCATACACAACAAAATCGATTTGCTGGTACGCGGTGTGCTTCGCTTTAGTCAGCAGGCTCCCGAGGCGGCGCCGGTGCTTCCCGCGATAAGCGCAAGAGTCACCGCCCGGTCAAGGAGATGTCTTTGATAGCCCGATGGGCGAAAGGCCGTCAGGCTCGGTGCGTGTGCCGACGCTCAATGCGCACACTTTTTGGCACAGCAGTCGCCGGAAAGCACCAGGGTCCTGGGCGCGTGAACTGGTGTCGCGGATCAGCGGATGGTCCTGGGGGAACGCATCGGGATTGAAGCCCGCGGCGTAGATGCGGGCAGCACCATGAACCACACCGAAATCTTTTCCAAACCGGGCCGCCACGGCGCTGGCGACATCCGGTGCCAGGCAGGCAACGTGCGCCAGGCCGCGTACGGCTTCAGCCAGCCCCCGTGGATCCACACCGTAAAAGCGCGAGCGCGGACTGGTGGTCAATGCGATGACGGGCAATTGCCGTTCGGCCGACAACACATGGTCGCAAAAAGCGGCCAGTTGTGCCGGATCGTTGACATCGCGTGCTTCGCCCAACACGGCGACGCCTCCGTCCTGCAGTTCCAGACGTTCCACCCAGGCCCCCAGCAAACGCGGCGGCGCGACCACCAACGGCGAGTTGGCCACATCCGAGCAGGAGGTTTGCAGCGCCATGACGTCGGCGTCACCCGTGTCCGCGACCATGGCACGGGTCATCCAGGTGCGCCCCCCGCCGCGCTCGTTATGCGCCACCGCCAGTGTCCAGACCGAGCCGTTACCACTGGTGGAAACCGTAAGCGCCTGGCCCGGCAAGGACCGCTCGAAGTGTGCGTTTTCCATATCGGTCGCGGATGGCATCAAGCGCGGCCACTTCACGCTGACCCATTCCCAGGCCAATTGCCGCGCCCGGCGGCGATTGGTGGGCGAGTGCACGGCGCTGCGCAGCGTAATACGCACCACATTCCGTACGCCGGGCTTGCCGGACGCACGGTTATCGTGATTGCGGCTGCTGGTTTGAAGGCTTAGAGGCATTGGTATTTGTAAATTTGTTTTGTAGTGGAAAGGTGGCACCGCAGCTTCAAAAGTCAAGCAAGTTTCAGGCCATTGAGGCACCCATCGGCATCGAGACGTTGAAGCCGCCGACCAGGTTGCCACGGCGGTCCAGCAAGGGCACAGGGATGCTACGTTAATTTGTAATTCCTGGGTTTATGCCATAAATTCAGGAGACACCCTTATGAAAAAATGAACCACCCTAAAACTGCTGGCATGACCGACTTCCTCCAACTCTTCTTTTCCGGCCTTGCCACCGGCTCGATCTACGGCC
>JANYBQ010000029.1 GCA_025360705.1 Betaproteobacteria bacterium
CTCGTCCATGACAACCCCCGCCGATCAACGATGAGGCAAAGCATAGCATGAAGGAGCATATTAAGTTAGCGCTTATGCCCGTTTGGGGCGCTGTGCAATTGCCGCGGCCTGCTCGCTTACCCGATTCAACATCATCCCGGCCATGGCCGCTATACGTTGAAGTCTTCTCAGAATATGTGAAGACATAACTTGTTAGTGACTAATATGGTTTGCGCGCGATGCGGCGCGTATCAAATATCGACCACTACTCCAACAACGTAGCGCGGCTTCTGCTGAACGCTTTAGATCGTTGCAATTGATAGACGGGTCTACGGTGCCCGCCAAGACTGCCGAAAAGCTACACGCCCAATGGTGGCAACAGCGCATCGCCCGCCAGAAGGAAATCGACGCTTCCATTGCTGCCAAGGCCGAATACGAATTTCTCTACGACAAGCCGTATGACGACAAGAAGAAGGTGCGTGTGGCCGGCCCGTTTACGGTGGCAAGCCTACCTTTACTTACGAAGCTGAGGAGATCGCAGGCGTCGGCGCGTGGCTGGCAGTAAGACCGGGGAAAGGCAATGCCGATTTTTGAGGGATTCCGCATATGAACAGCCAGGTTTTGATAACCGGCGCCGGCCCCGTCGGCCTGACGATGGCAATCGAACTGGCGCGTTACGGCGTGCCGCTGCGTATCGTGGACAAGGCCGTGCAACGCACCGACAAGTCGAAGGCGCTGGTGCTGTGGAGCCGTACGCTGGAGCTGCTGGAACGCGCCGACTGTAGCGCCGCACTGGTGGCGGCGGGGCACAAGGTACTTGCGGCCAACATCGTGGCGGGCGACCAGCGGGTCGGCCGTATCGACATCACGCGGGTCGACAGCCCTTACCCCTATGCGCTGATGTTGCCGCAGTCGGACACCGAGCGCCTGCTGGAGGCGCATTTGAATCGCCTGGGCGTGGTGGTGGAACGCCAGGCCGAGCTGATCGGTTTCACGGACAGTGGCGCCGATGTGACGGCTACGCTCCGCCACGGCGACGGGCGTGAAGAACACCTGACGACCGGCTGGCTGATCGGCTGCGATGGTGCCCACAGCGCGGTGCGCCACGGGCTGGGCTTGCCGTTTGTCGGCGACACCCTCAAAAGCGATTGGGTGCTGGCGGACGTCCACATCGCGGGCCTGGTTACCCCCGACTCGGAGCTGGCGATCTACTGGCACGAGGAGGGCGTGCTGGCGCTGTTCCCGATTGCGCCGGGCCGCTACCGGGTGATCGCGAATGTCGGTGACTCCCATGGATCGCACCCCGTCGATCCGACGCTGGCACAGATCCAGGACATCGTCCAACGGCGCGGCCCGGGCAATCTGGTGGTGACGGATCCGTTCTGGTTATCCGGCTTTCGCATCAACGAACGCAAGGTGAAAGACTACCGACGCGGCCGGGTGTTCGTGGCCGGCGACGCCGCGCATGTGCATAGCCCGGCGGGAGGGCAGGGCATGAACACCGGTATGCAGGACGCGTTCAACCTGGCCTGGAAGCTGGCGCTGGTGTGCCGTGGCACCTGTGCCGGCGACATGCTGCTGGACAGTTATGGCGACGAGCGCGGCCCGATCGCCGAGCAGGTGCTGGCCGACTCCGGCCGGCTTACGGCGCTGGTCGAGATTCGCAACCACACGGTCCAGAAGTTGCGCAATCTGCTGGGCGGGTTCTTGCTCGGCCTGGCGCCGGTGAGCCGGCTCATGGCCAGCAGCATCTCGGAGGTGTCGGTCGGTTATCCCCACAGTCTGCTGAGCGGACCGGACGTGCATGGGCACGACGGGCCGGTGGCGGGTCAGCGCGTGCCGCCGGTGGCCCTGGCAACCCTGATCGGCGCGGGCGCGGCTCCGCGTTTTGGTTTGTTCGGGGCGCTCGACGCAGCCAGCCGTCAACTGTTGATCGACTACGCCGAATTGCTGGAACCGGCGCTGCGTCCGCCGTTCGGCGCGGGCTATGTCTGGCTGGTGCGGCCCGACAGTTATGTGGCGTGTGTCGCCAAAGCCGGCGACACACGGACCATCACGGATTATTTGGGCGCGATCAGTTTGACTACCGGCGACGGGTCATGACCGGCCGTCCATCCAGTGTGGCGCCTGCGCGAATGGTGGGCCTGGGTCGTCCAACCACGCCGACCAGATGACTGTCAGTGCGATCAACCG
>JANYBQ010000518.1 GCA_025360705.1 Betaproteobacteria bacterium
GCTACAACTTGGGCAGCCCGGCCAACAGGTCCAGCGGGTCTATGTCCTTGGGCGGGCGAAACTGCGGGCTGATCAGATGCAGGTAGCGCCCGGTGGTGCTGATGTGGCCGTGGCCCAGCAGTTTTTGGATCGTGAACAGGTCCACGCCGCCTTCGAGCAGATGGGTTGCAAAACCATGCCTCAGCGTGTGGGGGCCACCGCTCTTCATGATGCGGGCGCGCTGGCGCGAGCCCCGGTAGGCGCGCTGTGCGGATTCGATGCTCACCGGTTGCACGCCGCTGGCGTTGCAAAACAGCCAGGTCCGGGGGCGAAAGGTTCGCACGTAGGTGCGCAGGTAGCCCAGCAAAGTGGGGCTCAGTACGCTGTAGCGGGCATGGCCCCCTTTGCCGCAGGCCACCCGTATGCACATGCGGTCGCTATGGCTGTCGATGTCGCCCACGCGCAGGGCACAGGCTTCGGACACGCGTAGCCCGCTGGCGTACATGGTTTGCAGCAGCATGCGGTGTATGGGGTGCGAGCAGGCCGCAAACAGGCGGGCGATTTCTTCGCGCGCCAATAGTTCGGGTTGCTTCGCCGGAACTTTGGCCATGGCGATGGGAAACAATTCGCGGCCATGCCCCAGGACCCTCTCGTACAGGAAGCGCGCCGCGCAGGCGGCCTGGTTCATGGTGCTGTAGGAGAGACGGCGCTCCTTGACCATGTGCAGCAGGTAGGCCTCCACCTCCTGTGCGCTGTACTGGGCTGGGTCGCGCCGGTAGTGTTTGGCCATGCCGTAGATGGCATCGACATAGCTCTCCTGGGTGCGCGCCGCAAAGCCACGCTGGACCATGGCGTCTATCATGCGTTGACGTAACGGTGTCATGAGGTTTCTCCTTCAAGGCAGGGGAACATTCCCCAGCCAGAAGGCTTCTCCTCACGGCCGCTTTGCGCAAGCCACTCCAGAAATACAAACGCGGTGCAGTCCGTGACGACCGCCACCGCGTCAGCGGTTTAGTTCAACGCAATATCCACCGCACGGCACTGCGGGATATTCTGGCGCGTCCAGCGTTGAAATCGTCTTTAGCGTCAAGTGGCATAAGTAGCCCTTGCTCAATTAAAAATAGCGGCAAACCCCGCAAACAGGCGGATCGATGGTGAGGACACCGTTGACCAGTATCCTTTGGTGTTCGCCACTGTACTGCACACCATGACTACTTAACGGGACCGGCGAGGTGCGAAGTCAAATGCTGGTTCTGAAAAGCCGGCCGCGAGTGCGCGTCTTCGTGACGCCAGACCATTGCCATGCTCGCAGATCCAGTCGGTGGGGCGCTCGGCGCAGCGGCATCAAGGAAGGAGTCGGTGGCCATAGGCCGCCACGAAGGGACAGCCGCGGAGCCGAGTGCCACGCCGGCCGGATCCGTGAAGCGCTCTCCCGATCGGCGCCCGCTGAAGATCAACGCAGGCCAGCCGCCGCAGCCTTGCGTTTGGCCCGCCAGACGCCGATAAAAACCAGCAGCCCGGGCACGAAAATCATGGCCCAGATAATCTTGTCGAGGTGGGCTTTTACGAATGGCATGTTGCCGAAGAAATAACCCACCGTGACGATGCCGCAGACCCACAAAACCCCGCCGGTCACGTCGTAGAAGGTAAACCTCGACCGCGTCATGCGCGCCACGCCGGCCACGAATGGGGCGAAGGTGCGCACGAACGGCATGAAGCGCGCCGCGACGATGGTGATGCCGCCGTAACGCTCGTAAAACGCATGCGCCTGGTCGAACGCGCGTTTGTTGAAGAACTTCGAGTTTTCCCACTGAAAAACCTTGGGCCCGAAAAAGTGTCCGATGCTGTAGTTGCTCTGGTTGCCCGCCACCGCCGCGGCTACCAGCAGCCCGATCGACAAGGGGTAATTCATCAAGCCCACGCCGCACATGGCACCGACCACGAACAGCAACGAGTCGCCCGGCAAAAAAGGCATCACCACCAGGCCGGTCTCGACGAAGATGATCAGGAACAGCAAGCCGTAGACCCAGGCGCCGTAATTCCGCACGAACGCTTCAAGATATTTGTCAACGTGCAGGACGAAGTCGAAAATCAGGGCAACAAGTTCCATGCGCGCGATTATCCCTGCGGCACAGAGCGCATTGGCCGATTTAAAATCGGTTGGTGAACGCCGTCCTCTCCCCCGTCCCGCGCCGTGTTATCCGCGAATTGCCCGATGAACTGATCAGCCAGATCGCCGCCGGCGAGGTGGTGGACCGCCCGGCTTCGGTGGTGCGGGAACTGGTGGACAACG
>JANYBQ010000034.1 GCA_025360705.1 Betaproteobacteria bacterium
GCCCAGGGACGGATCGGGCGGGCGCACGCCGATGCCGACGAAACTCATCGCGCCCTCGATGAACACCGCCATGGAAAAACTCAGTGCCACCTGCACGATGAGCGCATCCACGCTGTTGGGGAGAATGTGGCGCAGCATCAGCCGGGCGCGTGACACGCCCAGCACCTGCGCCGCGACAGCGTAATCGCGGCTGAGCTGGGCCATCACCGCGCTGCGTGTGATGCGCCCGAACAGCGGCACGTTGACCAGTGCCACCGTCAAGATCACCGCGGGCATGCCGGAGCCGACCAGTGCGGCGATCAACATACCCATGACCAACGCGGTGAACGCCAGCATCAAATCGAAAATGCGTTGCAGCAGCGTGCCGTACCAGCGGTCGTTGGCGCTCAGCATGCCAAGAGAGCAGCCCAGCAACGCGCCGATCGGAATGGCGAAGACGGCGACCACCACGTCCACCCGGATGCCATACAGCACACGGGCCAGCAGATCCCGGCCCAGTTCGTCGGTTCCCAGCGGATGCGCCAGCGATAGGCTTTGCAACGCGCCGAAACTTTGATCCAGGGGCGAATACAGGCTCAAGACCGGCGCCAGCAGACCCAACACCACACACACGGCGACGATGACAAGTCCGACCAGAGTCCGTGGGCGGCGAAGGCCCCGGCGCAGGGCGCTGTCCGGTGCGGATGGTCGGACCGTGGCAACGCGAGGCGCATGCGTTTGGTTTTTCATGCGGGTGGTTGCTCCAGGCGCACACGTGAATCCAATGCCGCATGGGCCAGGTCGGTCACCACCTGGAGGACGATGAACACGGCCACGGCAATGAGGAGCAGATCCTGTATCAGATAGTAGTCGCGCGCCAGGGTTGCATTCGCGAGCACGCCACCAATGCCGGGCCAGGCAAAAATGGCCTCCACCACGATCGCGCCGCCGAGCATCTGCCCCACCTGAATGCCCAGCACGGTGAACACGGGCGGCAGCGCGTTGGGCAGGATATGCCGGAGCAACAGACGGCCCGGGCTCAAGCCTTTGGCCATGCCGGTGCGGACGAAGTCTTCATCCATTACCTGCCGCATGGCGGTGGCCAGAAAACGCGCCAGCACGCCGGCGGCGGGCAGCGCCAGGCACAAGGCTGGCATGGCCAGGTATTGCACGGCAATTACAGGGTCTTGGAGCAAGGGCCGGTAACCGCCCACGGGCAGCAGATTGAGCGTGACGGACAGCACCAGAATCAGCAGCACGCCGCTGACATAGGTGGGCACTGCCAGCATCAGGCTGGCCAACCCATCCAGCACACTGCGCCCTGCGCCGGAACTGACGGCAATGGCGATGCCCAGGACCAGGCCCATGCCAACGGCGAGCAGGGACGCTGCCAAGGTCAGCAGAAAGGTGGCTTGCAAGCCATTGCCGATCAGACTGGCGATGGGTGCATCCGTCACCAGCGAGTTGCCGAGGTTGCCCGTGAACAGGCCGGTCAGCCAGCGGACGTATTGCACCGGCAAGGACTGGTCTAGCCCCAGGGCTACGCGGATGGCCGCGATGGTGGCGGGGTTTGCGTCCGTCCCCGCCTTGACCGCTGCGGGGTCGCCCCCGGTGGCACGCAACAGCACGAAGATTACCACCGACGCCAGCGCCAGAATGAGCAAACCCGAAGGAATGCGGCGCAGCGCGTATCGGAGCATGCGGGGCCCGTGCCTTTGTCGTGTCAGGCCGTGGACAGTACGCGCCGGGCCGCCCCAAGCGTGCTGAAGCCCCCTTGGGGGGCAGCGATACACGAAGTGATGAGCGTGGGGGTCATCCTAGATCGGCCTGGTCCAGGTTCAAGTACGCCAATGCGGTGTAGGCCAGCCCCTTGACACGGTTGGTGATGGTGTATGTGTGCGCGCCGCGCGCCAGGTCCGAGATGAACTGCTGGTCCAGCAACATGGCGTTGACCTCGCTGTACTGCGCCTTGGCCTTGCCGGCATCCGTGTTCTCCCAGATCGCATTGGCAAGCTTTTTGTACTGGTCGTTGCTGAAGCGCGATGCGTTCTTGTCGGCGTTGAAAGGAAATGCCCCCTTGAGCAGCGTGGCTGGGCGCATCTGGCCAAAACCGTGGCCATTGACAAAGAGCCCGGGCAAGCCCTCGCCGAACAATCCTTTCGTGAAGTCGGCCGGCTGCATGGGCACCAGCACGGCCTTGAGTCCGCTGGCGTTAATGCCCGCCTGCACGATCTCCGCCACCGAGGCAAAGCCTGCCTGGGCGGCCGCATAGTGGATTTTGACCTCCTGGCCCGCGGCACCGGCGGCACTGACAAGCTGCTTGGCCTTGTCCGGGTTGTACTTGTAGGTGCTCGCCGTGGCCTCGTCATACGCCGGGGAGCTCTTGGACCACGGCAAGGAACTGGTCTGGCCTATGCCGCTGAGCGCCTTGCTGACAATCGCCTCGCGATCCACGGACCAGGCGATCGCCTGGCGAACCTCCTTCTTGTCGAGCGGCGCGATCGTGACGTTAGCACCCACGTACATCGCGGAGTCCCAGGTCTCCACGATGATGTTGCTGAACTTGGAATCCGCTGTCAGACCGGTGATATCCAGGGGTGGCAAGTCCATGGAGACATGGCTGGCCCCGGTTTTCAGCGAAGCCACGCGTGAAGAAGCCTCCGCCACGATCTGGATTTCCAGTTTGCCGATCTTGGGTGCGCCCTTGAAGTATTTTTCGTTCGCCGACAAGCTGATGCCTTGGCCGTGTTTGTAGCTGTCCACCTTGAATGGCCCGGTGCCCACGAACGCAGCGCCCGTCTGCATCTGTTCATAGGAGTCCTTTTGCGGGATCACCATCATCTCCAGCATGTCGAACAGGTTGGAGACCGGATGCGCCAAGGTCAACACCACCTGGCTCTCGGACGGCGCGCTGGCCGTG
>JANYBQ010000521.1 GCA_025360705.1 Betaproteobacteria bacterium
GTGTTTGCCGCTAATCTCGCGTGTTTCTCTGGGTTTTCCGTCCGGCTTGAGCGCCAGTTGCGTGCCATATCCAGTGGGGGAAAAAAACGCCCCTATACCAGCACCGGCAGCGCGTATGCGTTCAGCCAGATTGCCCTGCGCCACCAACTCCAGTTCGATCTTGCCACTGCGGTACAGAGCGTCGAAAACATGCGAGTCGGCCTGGCGCGGAAAACTGCAAATAATCTTGCGCACACGGCCGGCCTTCAGCAACGCGGCCAGACCATGGTCGCCATTGCCGGCATTGTTGTTGATGATGGTCAGGTCCTGCGCACCTTGCCGCATCAGGCCGTCGATCAGCTCAAGGGGAATACCGGCGGTGCCAAAGCCGCCGATCATGACTGTGGCGCCGTCCGCCACATCGGCCAGAGCCGCGTCGACGCTGTCTGCAATCTTGTCGATCATGCGATTTTTTCCTGGAATTGGTCGGTGTGCGGCTTCAACCGCGCAGCCACCTCATGGGCCATACAAGAGCAAAATAGTGGTCATGTTAATGCAACCTTCCCAGGCTGACGTACGGCGTTTTTTCTGCGCCGTTTATGCCAAAGCCCATGCCGGCCAACCACTGGAAGCCATCGAGACCATCGCCTGCGCATGGATGGACGAACATCCCGAATACCATGGCGATCTTGCCGACGTGGCGGCCGCATTGCTCAAGATGGCCGATGCGGGCAAAGACCAAGCCAACCCCTTTTTGCATTTGTCCATGCATCTGTCGATCAGCGAGCAGTGTTCGATCGACCAGCCGCGCGGCATCCGGCAGGCGGTGGAGTTACTGACGCACAGTCTCCACTCGCTGCACGACGCGCAGCATGCGGCGATGGAATGCCTGGGAACGATGTTGTGGGAGAGCCAGCGCTCCGGGCTTGCGCCCGACGGCGAGGCTTATGTGGCCTGTGTGCAGCGCCACGCCACACGCGACTGACACACGCGCCAGCCTATTTGAATTTTGCCTCCGGCACGGTCTTTAGCTCGGTAGGCAGCGAGTGCACGTAGTTGGCCAGTACTTTCAGCTCGGCGTTGGAGAACTGCTTGGCGATGCCGCCCATGATGGCGTTGGAGCGGCCCCATACAGCGTGAGATTCGGTCTTGTAGGATTTCAGCGCCACAAACAAATAATCAGCGTGTTGGCCGGCGATCTTGGGATAGGTCGGCGCGATCGGTGTGCTGAAGTTGGTGCCATGGCAGGACACGCAGGCGCCTTTGGCGATCAATTCTGCTGCCTTGCCCGTAGGCTCGGCCTTGGCTGGCACAGCGACGACCTCCTGTTTGCCCAGCGCCTCATAATATGCCGC
Source organism: Betaproteobacteria bacterium (assembly GCA_025360705.1). GTDB lineage: Bacteria > Pseudomonadota > Gammaproteobacteria > Burkholderiales > Burkholderiaceae_C > CAISIP01. The sequence goes on from JANYBQ010000521.1 coordinate 1,335, forward strand.
GAGATCGGCCATGTCCTGCTCCGTGAGGGACGTGGCGATACCGCGCATCGAGGGATGTTTACGTTCCCCTTTCTGGTAGGCGTTAAGCGCGGACACGATGTATCCGGCGCCCTGGCCGGCAATCATCGGCACTTTATAGACTTCGGGAAAACTCGCCTGGTACCCCTTGATTCCGTGGCAACCGACACACATGGCAATTTTGTGTTCGCCGGCCTTTGCATCCGCCTTTATTTCCTGCCCCATGGCTGCCGGGACCGTCACGGAAGTGACAAACAGGACAAATATCGACGACAGCAATTTGTTCATTTTGCGAAGACAATCAAGGGGGACTGGGGAAGATGACCCGGTTCATTATATCGGCCACGTTTTCTTAAATGACCATCGGTTTACCTCTGTACCACCCCACCATGAAATTCCAAGGCACCAAGAATTACGTTGCCACGCAGGACCTTATGTTGTCCGTCAACGCGGCCATTACGCTCAAGCGCCCCTTGCTGGTCAAGGGCGAACCCGGCACCGGCAAAACCATGTTGGCCGAAGAGGTGGCGCAAGCACTCGACATGCCTTTGCTGCAGTGGCACATCAAGTCGACCACCAAGGCACAACAGGGCCTGTACGAATACGACGCCGTGAGCCGCCTGCGCGACTCGCAACTGGGTGATGAAAAGGTCAAGGACATCCACAACTACATCGTCAGGGGCATCCTGTGGCAGGCTTTTACGGCCGACGCCCAGGTGGCGCTGCTGATCGACGAAATCGACAAGGCCGACATCGAGTTTCCAAACGACCTGCTGCGCGAAATCGATCGCATGGAGTTCTATTGCTACGAGACGCGTGAACTCATCAAGGCCAAACACCGGCCACTGGTATTTATCACCTCCAATAACGAAAAGGAATTGCCCGACGCGTTTTTGCGCCGCTGCTTTTTCCACTACATCAAGTTCCCGGACGCGGACACGATGAAAAGCATCATCGACGTGCATTTCCCGGGCCTGAAAAAGGAACTTCTCAACGCGGCCATGAAGACGTTCTATGACGTGCGTAATCTACCCGGCCTGAAGAAAAAGCCGTCCACCAGCGAACTGCTGGATTGGCTCAAGCTGCTGCTGGCAGAAGACATCCCACCCGAGGCGCTGCACAGCAAAGACGACAAGGTGGCGGTGCCACCGCTGGTAGGCGCGCTGCTCAAGAACGAGCAGGACGTGACACTGTTCGAAAAACTGGTGTTCATGCAGCGCCATAACCGCTGACACGATCGATGTGTACCTGTAGCCGGCACCGCCGACGCCATGAATCCGCTGCTCGTTGAAGGCCTGTCCGACGCCGTCGGTTTCGTCGGTGGTGCGATGCTCGGTTTCTGGGTCGGCCAGTGGCTCGGCCTGGACATTTTTGCGCAGGGCTACGGCAACGGCACCATCGCCGGCATTTTGCTGACCGGCCTGGGCGGCGGCGGCGGACTGCAACTGGCGCGGCGCTGGCGCCGGGTCCGCGCCGCGAAAAAGAGTTGAAAAAGGAGTGCGGAGTGGCTTTTGTTGAGGCTGTAACCATGTCCGACTGCGGCATACAGTTGGTGCCGCTGTCGCTGGCCCATGAAGAAGGTTTGCGCGCGGCGGCCCTGGATGGAGAACTGTGGCGGCTGCGTATCACTTCGGTGCCCGAGCCGGACCAGACGCGGCGCTACATCGAGGACGCGCTGGCCATGCGTGATGCCGGCAACCGTTTTGCGTTTGCCGTGCTGGATGCGAAGTCCGGCGACGTGCTGGGTTCCAGCAGTTACCACGACATCCTGGCCAATGTAAAGCGCCTGGAGATCGGTTATACGTGGTATGCCAAACGCTGCCAGCGCACCCACGTCAACACCACCTGCAAACTGCTGATGATGGGCCACGCCTTCGATACGCTGGGTTGCCATGTCGTGGGTTGGCGCACCGACAACTTCAACTTTGCGTCGCAAACCGCCATCGAACGCCTGGGCGCGCGCAAAGACGGCGTAATCCGCGGCCACGCGGTCCGCCGCGACGGCACGATACGCGACACCGTGATGTACAGCATGCGCAGTGGCGAATGGCCGGAGGCGAAGGCGCAGCTCTTGTATTTGCGGGACAAGAAGCGGGATTGAACTCCGTTGGGATTGAGCATCAGGGGGTTCTTTGCTTTGACGCGAGATTGCTTGGGGGGTGAGACCTCGCTTTTTGGACAACC
>JANYBQ010000094.1 GCA_025360705.1 Betaproteobacteria bacterium
GCCAACCTGAAGGCTATGATGCCCGCGGTTTACCGTGAAGACCCGGTGTTGGTGCAGCAGTAGCCGGTTGAAACTGGCGCGCGGCCGGTGTCGCTTAGGGGGCGAATCAAATTTCGCAATTTATGTGTGACAACGCACATAACACCAGCGGCTCGGGCTATACCATGCAGACGCAAATCAACCTCAAGTAAACCAACCTTAATTCAGGAGAGAGTCATGGCATATTTCCGTAAAGCAACTTTGGGCAGTCTTTTGGCAAGCGTGGTGGTTATCAGTGCCTGCAGCATGATGCCAATGACAACCAAGGCGGGAGACGCGAGCGCCACTCTTTCCGCCGCAAGCGAGGTCCCTCCAACTCAGAGCGGCGCGACCGGTACGCTGCAAGCCCACGTCAACAAAGATACCAATTTGTTGAGCTGGACGGTCTCCTATTCCGGGTTGACGGGTCCGGCGACCGGCGGGCATTTTCATGGCCCGGCGATGGCCGGATCGAATGCGGGGGTGGTGGTTCCGTTTAGCGGAAGTCTGGCAAGCCCCATCAATGGAACGGCCACGCTCACCGCAGCGCAGATGGCTGACTTGATGGCAGGCAAGTGGTATGTGAATTTACATACCGCCGCCAACCCAGGAGGAGAAATTCGCGGACAGGTAATGGTCACGCCCTGAACTATTCATCGGCGCCGCGATCAGGTGGGCGCGGCCGGCAACGTCAAGGTGACACGTGTCCCGACGCCCGGAACGCTCGTGACCGCCACCTGTCCGCCATGTAGTTCAGCGATACGTTTTACGATCGCCAGCCCGAGCCCTTTACCGCCGTCGCCCGTGGCCGGAGCGACGCTCTGGCGGCTTTGATAAAAGCGGTCGAACAGATGCGGCAGATCGGCTTGGCTGATGCCAGGCCCGGTGTCGCTGACACTCACCTCCACGCGATCCCCATTTACCTGAGCTGCCAACACGACGGTGTCGCCCACGCGGCAAAACTTGAGCGCGTTATCGACCAGGTTGGCAACGGCACGCTCGAATAACTCGATATCCAGCGCCGCGAACGCAGCGCGTGCCGGCGGCTCCAGGTGCCGTGTCCGCAATACGACGCCCAGGCTCGTGGCGCGCTGGCCGAAACGCAGGGCGATGTCGTCCAGCAACTCGCCCGCGTCCAACACTTCGGTACGCAATTTGAAAGCCGGTTCGTCGAGTTGCGCCAGGTCGCCCAGCGACTGCACCAGGCGCGCCGCATTGCGCGTATTGCGCAGCGCCATGACCACCAGGTCGCGGTCGGCCGAACGCGAGTCGTCGCCGGCCCAGCGCGCCTCCAGTGTTTCGAGGCAGGCAGCGGTGGCCGTCAAAGGGGAACGCAGGTCGTGCGACAGGTTGCTCACGCCCTCGCGGCGAAAGTGGTCGATGCGCCGCAACGTGGCCCACTGGCCGCGCACGGTGGCCAGCATCATCTGAAACGCCGCCGTGAGTTGCCCGAACTCGTCGCGGGCAGGCGCCGGCAAAAGAGCTTCCGGCTTGCCGGGCGCACCATCTTCCAGCCCGTTCAGCGATATGGCAGCCACCGCGCCGGTAAGCTGGCGCAGCGGACGGGTCACGGCCGCGATGATCCAGGCGGCCAGCAGCGTGGCCAGCACCACGACCGCCGTGATCGCGGCCAACGCCGGTTTGGCGAAGGTACTGCCAAAAACCTGCAGACGGCCTTCGGACAACACCGGTTGATGGGCCACCAGGTACAGATAACCGGCCACCGGCTCATCGTTGCGGATCAGCGCGCGGCGCACCGGCCGTGCGGCGATCACCGCATTGGCGTCCATCCGTTCGGGGTCGTCGCCCATCACATACGCCATGTCCGCGCCAGCCACGGCCTGCAACACCGGTTGCAGCGCCACCTTGAAACCGGCCGGCAATTTGGCGCTGCCGGTAGTCGACAACACGGTGCCGCTTGGGTCCAGCAGATAGACCTGGGTATCGGGCTCGAACAACACCAAATTGCGCAGGAACTGGTTGAACTCCTGCGGCTGGCGTTGGTGCATCTCGAAGATGTTGTCGTACATGGCCACTACGCGTTGCAGAAACGCGTCCGCGCGCCGATAGGTGGTTTCGTGCTCGAAGCGCTGAAAGGCGTACAACACCGTGGCGATGACCCCCAGCGCCGTCAACGCGCCGGTAACGAATATCGTCAGCGCGATCTTCAAACGGACGCTCAACCCGGCGCCTCGCGCATCTTGTAACCCGCGCCTCGTACCGTCAGTATCAGTTCGGGGCGCATCGGGTCAGCCTCGAGTTTGGCGCGCAGCCGGTTGATGTGGGTCGTGACCGTATGTTCATACCCATCATGCGTGTAACCCCACACCGCGTTAAGTAGCTGCGCGCGCGAAAACACATTGCCGGGGTGTTGTGCGAAGTACAGCAGCAGGTCGAATTCCAGCGCCGTGAAATCCAGCAGGTCGCCACGGCAACGTACGCTGCGTTTGGCCGGCACGATCTCCAGGTTGCCGTTACGCAGCAGGCTGGGTTGCATCTGCGTATTGGTCTGCGCCGCGCGCAGCATATCGGCACGGCGCAACAACGCTTTCACACGCGCCAGCAGTTCGGCCAATGAAAAAGGCTTGGTCAGGTAGTCATCGGCGCCCAGCTCAAGACCCAGCACACGGTCCAGCTCGGTGGACTTGGCGGTCAACATCAGGATGGGGGTGCCGCGGCCGCGCGCGCGCAACGATTTGCAGACCTCCAGCCCGTCCATGCCAGGCATCATCAGGTCTAGGATCAGCAGGTCGCTTGCGTGTTCGTTCTGACTCGACAGCGCGGCTACGCCGTCGGCGACGGCGGTTACTTCGTAGGCGGCATTACGCAGGTTCATGACCAGCAGTTCGCGGATATCGGCTTGGTCTTCCGCTACGAGTATGGAGGGCATGTCCGGATTGTCGATGCAGCGCGGCGCTTCTTACGCAAATGTTATCTGGCTGTGAGGTTTGGCGATGTTGGCGCGAGGTGCGGCGCACAAACTTCCATCCATCGACAACCTGACCTATCGAGAGCAGCATGAACCTCGCCGCCACCGCCTTCAGCCCGGCTTTCAATCCGGTTCAGGCCATACCCGTGCCATGGCGCGATATGGTCTCGCACCGCGACGCGCTGGTGCGTTTTGCCAAAGCCCGGCTGCACGACCCGATGCTGGCCGAAGACGTGGTGCACGATGTGTTCGAGGCCGTGTTGTCCGGGCGCGCCGCGTTTGCCGGGCGCGCCGCCCTGCGCTCGTGGCTTACCGCCATCCTGAAACACAAGATCGTCGACCTGGTGCGCCAGCGCGCCGGCACCGACAGCCTGGACGACGAGAGTGAGGACGAAGGAGCGTTGGCGATCCCCTGCCCCAATGCCCGCCCGGATGAACTCGCCGAGCAGCGCGAACTGCTGGCCCAGACGCTGCGGCGTATCGACGCCCTGCCGGCCGGCCTGCGCGATGCGATGCAATTACGCGTGCTACAGGATCAACCCACCGAAGCAGTGTGCAAGCAGCTTGCCATCAGTGAAGAGAACCTTTTTGTGCGTCTGCACCGGGCGCGCAAACAGTTGTTGTGCTGACGTGGATTTACGGGCGTCTGAGGAACTCCGCGAAGAGCGGGTCATCGATCGTCGTGCCAACGGCGCTTTTCGACAGCAACCCACTACGTTTCAATTTCTCGATAGATGAGCGAACTTTGGATATCGTCGGATTCGCGCCCGGAATTGCCTCCAGCGTCTTCAGCGTAGCTTGGCTTAGCGGCGCTTGGCCATTGGCTATCGCAACCAGTACGCCGTGGTCGAAAGCATCGACCGAATTCAGCAGCGCCTTCCAGATTGCCAGCTGATGGTCGCTGGTCATATAGTTTTCGACTCCGCGCCTGACATCGGTGACACCCTCCGCCGACATGGATCTGACTATGTCGCGCATAAGAGCGGGCTTGAAACCGATCAGTTGGAAGCCATCCCGCAGCTCGCTCAACTCTATCTTTTTGCCTGGATGAACTTTCCGGAAATGGTCCGCGAGCAAACGCAAAAACTCGTCGCCCAAAAAAGGAAAGTCGATAATTTGCGCAAACTGGTACATGGGCGCACCAGCGGTATTCATGAGTCGGGCAAGTCCTTCCTGGGACGAGCCGGTAAAGACGGCGAGGATATCGTCACGCCGTTTGTGAAGCACGGCGCGCAGCGTCGCAATCATGGACACCCCGTCCGGCGCTTCTCCGAGAGTTTGAACCTCGTCCAGCATTAACAAAACCTGGCCCTTGTGCTGCCTGGCCAGCCGCGTCACAAGAGCATCCAGCCGCAGGGCTGCGGACCCGGGCAGGGCGCGGCGACGCGGTTCGTCTCCAAGATCGACACTGGCGCCCAAAACGCCAATTTTCTTCACCTGCGTTTTTGCTATCTTGCCGATATTGCTAACCGGCACCCGCAAATCGTCGAGCGCTTCTTCCAGAGCGTGGTTCACCGCTTCGAGCGGGGCCGACTTGTGCAACCACAAATCGGCATATACCGGCAACATCCCGGCCTCTTTCGCCCGGGGCGCCAGATCATGGTCCAGGAAGAACGTTTTACCGACGCGGCGAGGAGCGAATAACGCCAGCGGCCGGCCAGGCTGAGCGGTCAGAAGCCCCAAATAACCTTGAGCCAGGGCCGGACGGCGAACTTCAATGTCGTCGAATGTTTTCATGCCTCCATTGTCGTTGGATGCTGTAAAAATCGCAATTGCTGATTTTTCGGCAACATGCCGCAATGCCGGGCTTTGGCGAGATCAATCGGCCAAGTCCTCGGTTCGCAGTGCGAGCAATCTGCCGCGCCACGGCGGATGCCGCGCTCGGCAGCGGCCCAACGCTCCTGGCTCACGGCCATCCTGAAACACAAGATCGTGGACCTGCCAGTCTTCACCGAGGCTGGCCATGAAGGCGGCAGCGGCACCACCGGACGGCATCGGAATGCGGATCGTGACCGGCACGTTGAACACCAGGCCGTGCGGCGTGAACTCGTAGATCGCGCTGGCTGCGGGGTTGCCGGCCGGCTGCGCGGCGGGTGCGCCGACCGAATTGCGGGCGATGCCCAGCGTGGTCAACTGCGTCAATGCACCAGGCGGCACCACCACCATCGGGTGACTTGATGTGTGACCGACCCAGCATACAAAGCGCAACCGGGGCGCAACAGTGCCGAAGGTCATGGCCGGTCGGAAACAGCGGGCCGACCCGCGCGGCCGACACCCCGCGCGCGGTCGATCGAAGGCCTGTCGGCTCAATCCGTTCGCCGCAGCGCCGCCAAACCGGCCAGCAGGGTATGGGCCGCCACCGGCTTGAACAATACCGGCACGCCCGAGTCACGCACGCGCCGCAGGCGCTCGGGCGCGGTTTCGCCGGTGACCAGCAGCAGTGGCAACGCCGGATCGAAGCGCTCCAGCATGCGTTGGCCTACCTCCAGGCCGTCCGCGCCGCCGCCGAGCCGGTAGTCGCAAATGAGCGCGTCAAACGGAGCGGCATCGTGCGCCGCGCGCACAAACGCGGCTGCGGCGAGCACTTCGTCGGGCACCACCTGCAGCAGGACACCCAGCGGACCGAGCAGCGCCGCCATGGCGTCGCCGACGTCGGTCTCATCGTCGATCAGCAACACGCGCCGGGGCAGCGGCGTCGCCTGCGGAGCCAGCACCGCCCCTGTCACCTGTGTCGGCGTCTGGGGCGCGGCCATCGGCAAGGACACACGGAAGCGGCTGCCACGCCCCGGGCTCGACACGATCTGCACCGCATGGCTGAGCAGCGTGGACAGGCGTCGCACGATGGCCAAGCCGATGCCGAGCCCCTGCGCGCGGTCGCGCCCCGGGTTGTCGATCTGGTAGAACTCGTCGAAGATACGTTCCACCTGCGCCGGCGCGATACCGATGCCGGTGTCGCGCACGTCGATCCACACCATATCGCCGCGCGAACGCGCCACCACCAGTACTCCGCCCTGGATGGTGTATTTGACGGCGTTTTCGAGCAGGTTCGCCAGCAGGCGCTGCAGCAGCTGCGCATCCGTGAACACCCACAAGGGGCTCGCGCGCAGGCGCAGTTGCAGACCTTTTTCTTCCGCGCGCGCTGCGAACATCTGGTTCAGCGCCTGGAATATCGGGTTGAGCGGCACGGCGCGCATTTCCGGCACGATCACGCCGGCATCGAGGCGCGATACGTCCAGCATGGTGTCGAGCGAAGTGCCCAGCGCGTGTACGGCGCGCAGCAGGCGTTGCGCATGGCTGTGTTCGGGGCGGCCCTGCACATCCTTTTCGAGCACCGCGCCGAACAGTGCGATCGCGTGCAGCGGCTGGCGCAGGTCGTGGCTCGCGGCGGCCAGAAAGCGCGTTTTCTCTTCGCTCAGACGCTGCGTGGCGGTCATCTGCCGCGCCAGCTGTTCCGCCAGCGCCTCCTTCTCGAAGCGCATGGTGAGCGCCATTGCAAGCAGCCTGTGTTGCTGGCGCGCGAAGTACAAGGTGGCGCCAAGGTAGATGGTGATCGACGCCGCAAGGAAGAGATGCACGGCATCGGCATGCCACAGCAGCGCCGAGATCAGGCCGAGCATCATCGGCACGACAAAACTCAGCACCGAAGCCCAGCGTGGCGCCACGGCCGGCACGCCGCCGCTGGCCAGGCCGAGGATCAGCAGCACCATCAGCGCCGTCATCGGCAGGTTGCCGGCGGGCATGAAAAACCACGGGGCCAGACCCCAGATGCTGCTGTAGATCAGCAGTTCGCGGCAATGCCGGCGCGCCCAGAAGCTGCTGCGCCCGGCGGCCAGGGGATCCCGGTGATAACCGGCAGACAGCGGGTACCGCAGCAGCTGCAGGCTGTTCAAGGCCAGCCACAGCAGCGCCATCGGATCGCGCAGCTGCCAGTAGAAGACGGCGCAGATGGCCCACGCCAGCAGCGTTCCGGCGAGCGTCGAACTCCAGGTGTTGGCGTACAGCGCGGCCACCTGTTCACGCAGCACGCGCCGCGCGATGTCCGGGTCGGGCGCGGCGGCGGCCGGCGTCACGACCGGACTCTCAACGCTGCTGGCTGATGAGCTGGGCGCGCGAGCGCACGCCAAACAGTAGCAGCAGGGTTGAAACGTGGTTCTTCACCGTGCCTTCGCTGAGGTGCGCGATTTCGGCGATCTCGCGGTTCGACTGGCCGGCCAGTATCCAGTCGAGCACCTGCGACTGGCGCGCGGACAACTGCAGGCGTTCGCCGCTCGCCGTGCGCACGACGCGCGATCCAGCGCCGGCGGCCTGGCCATCGAACGGCGCTTGCGGCCCCGCCGCGCCGTCGGTGGGATCGCCGGCTTGCCCCAGGAGACACTTGGAACGGATGTAGTGCACCACCTGCTGCAGGTCGCCTGACTTGGCAAGGTAGGCGTCAGCGCCGCGCTTGAGGGCTTCACGCACCAGCGCCGGATCGCTCACGCCCGACAACACGACCACCCGTGCGGCCGGAAAGCGGTCCAGGAAGCTGTCCAGCGCAGACAGACCATGTGCATCGGGGAGATGGAGGTCAAGCAGCACCAGCGCGATCGCGGCCTCGTGCTCCTGATATACAAGCAAGGCATCGTGCAGCGTGCGCGCCTCGAATACCGCGACGCTGCCGCCGAGGGAGGCGGCATGCGACTGCACCAGCGTGCGCAGGCCCAGTCGCACGAGTTCATGGTCGTCCACCACCAGCATGCCTGCCGGCGGCGGTGCATCGATCAAGTCCAGTGGCCCGGCTTCCATAAGGCACATCTTAGACGCCGGTCCGGCGCCACGGAAGTAACCTTAGTCATGGTCCCGCGCTGCGATCCTGCGGCGCGCATCCAGCGCGTCTTCGGTCAGGTCGAAGGTGCCCCAGTGCACCCCGAGCGAACGTTTCGTAGTAGGGGTTGATCGGTTGGCTTTGCGTCGCCACTGCGATCGCTTTACAAGACTTCACAACCTGGGGATCGCGCAAAGTCATTCGCGGTTCCCGACCCAGCACGCACTAGCTTTATTGCATGCACAGGCCGGTGTCCCAGCGGTAGTTCGTACATCCGCTAGCGCTTTCGACCTACAGACGCAGCGTGCGATTTGAATCACGCTTGTAAACTTTAGACGCCCTGATCGGAAATTCGCATGTACCGCTCTTCTTTCCTCAAGACCGCCCTTACAGTCGCAACCGCAACAATTACCGTCGTGGCATGCGCATTGCCCGGTGACGCGAACATGGGGCCGGTAGCTTCGCCGCCCGACACGATCGGTCCAAATCCGCGCATCGCACCGGTGGAAAGCACTCTTGTTCCGACGGTGCAGATCGCACCGGCAATGGGATGGGCCGCGGGCGCGAAGCCGGTCGCCGCCGACGGTGTCACCGTGAATGCCTTCGCAAGCGGACTCAACCACCCGCGGTGGATCTATGTGCTTCCCAATGGCGATGTGCTTGTGGCAGAGACCAACGCACCACCCAAGCCGGACGACGGCAAGGGTTTGCGGGGCAAAGTGATGAAAGCCATTCAAGGTCGGGCCGGCGCCGGCACACCCACCGCCAACCGCATCGTCCTGCTGCGCGACGTAAACGGGGACGGAGTAGCGGAGACCAAAACCGTGTTCATCGACAACCTCAACTCGCCGTTCGGAATGGCGCTTGTCGGCTCCGACCTGTACGTCGCCGATACCGACGCCATTCTCAAGTTCCCGTATGTGGCCGGTGAGACCAGCATCGCGGCCAAGGGCGTCAAGCTGACGGACCTTCCGGCGGGGACCATCAACCACCACTGGACCAAGAACATCATTGCATCCGTGGACGGCAGCAAGCTGTATGCCACGATCGGCTCCAACAGCAACGTGGGCGAGAACGGCATGGCGGCCGAGGAGGGACGTGCGGCAATCTTCGAAGTCGACCTTCCTTCGGGAAGCAAGCGCCTTTTCGCGACCGGACTGCGCAACCCCAACGGCATGGCATGGGAACCCGGCACCGGCGCCTTGTGGACGGTGGCGAACGAGCGCGATGAACTCGGCAACGACCTGGTGCCGGACTACCTCACCTCGGTCAAGCAGGGCGCGTTTTATGGCTGGCCCTACAGCTATTTCGGCCAACATGTCGATGAACGCGTGAAGCCACGGCGTCCCGACCTGGTGGCAAAGGCCATCCCGCCGGACTATGCGCTCGGTGCTCACGTGGCACCGCTGGGACTTGTCGCGGCGGGCAAGACCGCATTGCCGGCACCATTCGCCAATGGCATGTTCATCGGCGAGCATGGTTCCTGGAACCGCAAGCCGCCGGTCGGATACAAAGTGGTGTTCGTGCCGTTCGTATCCGGCAAGCCATCCGGACTTCCGATCGACGTGTTGTCGGGCTTCGTCGACAACCGGGGAAAGGCTAGTGGTCGACCAGTGGGCGTTGCAATCGATGGCAAGGGCGCGCTGTTGGTGGCGGATGACGTCGGGAACACCATTTGGCGCGCGACCGGAACGGCTCCCTGACGCGGCCGGCGGTGATCGACCGGTTCGTCGCGGGCTGGATTGCATCTATGTCGCGCCGGTACGGAAACCGGTCGGCGACACACCTTGCCAACGTTTGAAAGCGCGCGTGAAATTGCTTGTATCGCTGAACCCCAGCAGGAAGGAGATCTCGGTAATCGACAGCGCGGACTGCCGCACGTAACTGCCGGCAAGTTCCTTGCGGGTCGAGTCCAGCAGTTCCTGAAAACTGGTGCTTCGGCTGGCCAGCTTGAACTGCAAGGTAGTCGGGCTGATACACATGGCGCAAGCCACTTTTTCCCGGGTGCAGTCGCCGTTGGGCAGGTATTCGATGATCTTCTGCCGCACCGTGGTCACTACGTCGCTCTTGTCGAGGCGGGCTATGTAGCTGGTGGCGAGGTTGTCATTCAGTTGGGCCAGCTCGGCACAGGCCCCGGTTAATGGATTTTCCAGATCCCCCTTCGGCAGTACCAGTATTGGCGTTGTAGCGCCGAATAAAACCGGCGAACGAAACAGCGATTCGTAGGGCACGGGGCCGTCCAGCGGCATCGCGTGGTGCAACTCCACGCGCAGCGGATTGAACTCGGGTTTGTAGAGCCGACGCATCGCAAGCACCACAAATCCCAAAAACGCATCTTCGGTCTCTGCGCTCACGTCTACCAGCAGCCGCATGTGCAACGCGAGCTCATCAGCAGATTCGACCATCCCGATTTCGGTGGTCTGCGAGGCAAGACGGAAGTAGCGTTGCAGGCGAGAGCAAAACTCCATCAAATTGGCGCTCGCGGCCAGCGCATAACCCAGTGCGTGCAGGTTCGACACCTGGATGAATTTGGCGACCGTCAATCCAAAGTACGGGTTGTGCGTCACCTCCACGCAGGCTTTATAGAGCCGGGTAAGCGTTGCGACCGGCAATCGGCTCATGGGGTCGTTGGTCATGGCCAGCGGTATGCCGACGCTTTGCAATATCCGCGCACTGTTCACGCCGCTGTAGTCCAGCGCCTGCGCGATAGCCAACGCATATCCACCGATGGTCGTAGGCTCTTGCACCTCCCGCGCGCGCCGTAAAACCGCATTGTGGGGCGGCGCGATCAAGTCTTTTTTGGACATCGCGGGACTTTACAGCCAAACCCGTCAAGACCATCGAATTGACTTCAAAGACAGGTGTGATGGCCAAGCGATTTTTATCATGCTGCAATCTATAACAGGAGACAGCGATGGTGAGCAAACCCAAACCCGCGACAGCCAGTTTGCCGTTCCCGAAAACGCCAACAGCCAGTGCCGCCGGGCAAACCCTGGCGGACTCCACCCACCAATGGCGCAAGCCCGCGAACCATCTTCGCGCCGATGCTCCCAACGTGCTCATCATCATGCTCGACGATGTCGGCTTCGCGCACGCCGACACCGTGGGTGGCGCCATCCATACGCCGACGCTGAGCCGCATTACCGACACCGGGTTGCGATACAACGCGTTTCATACCACCGCCATCAGTTCCGCGACCCGTGCGTCGCTGCTGACCGGGCGTAACCACCATCGGGTCGACTCCGGCACCATCACCGAATTCGCGAGCGACTTCGACGGCTACACCGGTGTCATCCCGAAAACATCGGCCACCATTCCAGAAGTGCTCAAGCACTATGGCTACAACACCTCGGCCTTCGGAAAATGGCACAACACGCCGGCACTGCACACATCGGCGGCCGGTCCGTTCGACCGCTGGCCGACCGGTTGCGGCTTCGACCACTTCTATGGTTTCATCGCCGCCGAGACTTCGCAGTACCAGCCCAGCCTGTATCGCAACACGACGCCGATCGAAGCGCCAATCGACCCGAAATATCACCTCAGTGAAGACCTGGCCGCACAGGCGACGTCCTGGTTGCGCGAGCAACACGCGCTGGCGCCGGAAAAACCGTTCTTTATGTACTGGGCACCAGGAGCCGTGCATGGTCCGCATCAGGTGTTTGCTGAATGGTCCGATAAGTACAAGGGAAAGTTCGACGCCGGTTGGGACGTCTACCGTGAAGAAGCCTTCAAGCGTCAAAAGGCCATGGGCTGGATTCCGGCCGACAGCCAACTCACGCCGCGGCCCGACACGCTCGCCGGGTGGGACGACCTGCCGGAGGCCGAGAAGAAGTTCCAGGCACGATCGATGGAGGTCTATGCCGGCTTCCTGGAACACGCCGACGTGCAGGCCGGCAAGGTGGTCGATGAGCTGGAACGCCTCGGGCTGCGCGACAACACGCTTATCTTCTACGTGTTGTCCGACAACGGTGCCTCGTCGGAAGGCGCCGGCGGAACCATCAACGAGATACTGTCCATCAGCGGCGTGCCGATACCGGTCGCGCAGCAGATCAAGATTCTGGAAGAACAGTACGGCGGCCTGCAGGCGCTGGGTGGCCCCAAGGTCGCCAACATGTACCACGCCGGCTGGGCCTGGGCCGGTGAAAGCCCGTTCCAGGGCACCAAGCTGGTGGCCGGCTACTTCGGCGGCACGCGCGTGCCGATGGCGGTTTCCTGGCCTAAGGGCATCCAGGCCGACGAGAAGGTGCGCGGGCAATTCCACCACGTCAACGACATCGCGCCCACCATTTATGACGTCATCGGCATCACGCCGCCCGAGACCGTGAACGGGTTCAATCAGGACCCGCTGGACGGAGCCAGTCTGGCCTACACCTTCGCCAATGCGAAAGCCACGACGCGCAAGGCAGAGCAGTATTTCGAGGTCTTCGGCAGCCGCGGCATCTACGCCGATGGCTGGATGGCATCGGTATTCGGTCCGCGCCTGCCCTGGCTTTCGGCGTCTGCCGCGGCGTACGCCAACTGGAACCCGAACGAGGACGTCTGGTCCCTCTACAAGCTCGATAGCGACTATTCCCAGGCGGTCGACCTTGCCAGCAAACATCCGAAAAAACTGGCCGAGCTGAAGGACAAGTTCGACCAGCAGGCACGCTCCAACAACGTATACCCGATAGGCGCCGGCCTGGGCCCCTTGCTCAACCCTGCCGCGCGTATCGGCACCGACCGCACCGAGTGGCATTTCAACCCAGCCGTCACGCGCCTGCCCGAGTTCTGCGCGCCCAATCTGCGCGCGCGCGACAACCGGGTGGTGGTGGACGTCAACGTGCCGGCCAAGGCCAGCGGCGTGTTGTATGCGCTCGGCGGCATATCCGGCGGTCTGGCGCTGTATATGGACGCCGGTTACCTGCACTTCGAATACAACAGTCTGGGCATGGCACGAACCAAGTTGCGCGCGTTCCGAAGGGTCGCGTCGGGCCCACACCGGTTTGAACTCGAGACCACGCTGAATGCACCCAAGCCAGGGGCTCCCGCCACCTTCGTCATGCGCGTGGACGGCATGGAAATGGCCCGTGGCGTGGCGCCATTTACCGCCCCACTGGCCTTCAGTGCCAGCGAAACCCTCGACGTCGGCATCAATCTCGGCACCCCGGTGGCGCTGGATTATTACGATCGCGCGCCATTCAAGTTCAACGGCCGCATCAACGACGTGCATATCGTCTACACGCCATGACCGACTACATCGTCATTGGCGGCGGCTCGGCGGGTTGCGTGCTGGCCGCACGGCTGAGTGAAGACCCGACCGTCACGGTCTGCCTGCTGGAGGCGGGCGCGCGCGACAACAGCCCGCTGATTCAGTGCCCTGGCGGTATCGCCGCGATGATCCCCTACCCGATCTTCAACTGGGCCTTCAAGACGGAGCCCAACAAGGGGCTCAACGGCCGTATCGGCTACCAGCCGCGCGGCAAGGCGCTTGGTGGCTCGAGTTCGATCAACGGGATGATGTACATACGCGGCGACCGCAGCGACTACGAGCGCTGGGCGCAGGAGGGCAACGCGGGCTGGGGTTATGCCGACGTATTGCCGTACTTCAAGAAGGCGGAGAACAACGAATTCTGGGGGGCGAGTGAATACCACGGCGCGGGCGGTCCGCTCAACGTGGCCGACGTGCGCGAGCCCAGCATCTACGCGCGGGCCTTCGTCGAGGCCGCCGTACAAGCCGGCCACAAGCCGAACCCCGACTTCAACGGCGACCACCTGCTGGGCGTGGGCCTGACACAGGTCACGCAGAAAGACGGCGAGCGCTGCAGCACGGCCAAGGGCTACATCACACCGAACCTCGGGCGCCCCAATCTGCAGGTCATCGCGCGCGCGCGCACCACGCGCATTCTGTTCGAGAACCGGCGTGCCGTGGGCGTCGAGTACCGCGACGGCGATGGCGCCGTCAAGCAATTGCGCGCGCGTCGCGAGGTGCTGTTGTGCGCTGGCGCCTTGCAGTCACCGCAGGTGCTCATGTTGTCCGGCGTCGGGCCCGCGGATGTGTTGCAGAAACACGGCATCGGCGTCGTGCTCGACGCGCCGGACGTGGGCCAGAACCTGCAGGACCACATCGACATCGTCCACAGCTACGAGGCCGGTGTATCCAAGGGCCTGCTGGGACTGTCGCTATCCAGCGCGTGGACGGTCCTCAAAGGCATGTTTACCTGGGGCAAATACCGCCGCGGAGTCCTGACGACGAACCTTGCGGAAGGGACCGGCTTCATCCAGACCCACGGCGGCGGGGCGCTGCCGGATGTGCAACTCGTCTTCATCATTGCCAAGCTCATGGACCATGGCCGCAAGATATTGCTCGGCAATGGCTATTCGATCCACGTCGGGCTGTTGCGGCCCAAGTCACGCGGCCGGGTGTCCCTCGCCAGCGCCGACCCTCTGGCACCGCCCCTGATCGACACCAACTTCCTGTCCGAACAGGACGACCTCGACCGACTGGTACGCGGCTTCAAGCAGGTGCGCGAGATCACGCGCCAGGGCGCGCTCACGCGCTTCGGCGGCAGGGAGTCGCGCAACTCGGCGCGGGCGCAGACCGACGCGGAGCTCGCGCAATTCGTCCGCGACCATGCCGACTGCGCCTACCACCCAGTGGGCACATGCCGCATGGGTAATGGCCCGCTGGACGTGGTGGACGATCAGCTACGCGTCAAGGGCATAGCAGGCCTGCGCGTGGTGGACGCGTCGATCATGCCTAACATCGTCTCGGGCAATACCAATGCGCCTACCATCATGATCGCGGAGAAGGCGGCCGACATGATCAAGGCTGCAGCCCGTCGCACTTCTCATCAGGTCGGCGTTGGCGTGGAATCACGGAGCGAGGTTTTCAGTGCGGCCTGAGGTCCGAGCACTATGTGGGTAGCCGGCAAAGCCGCCTGCCTGGCCATCTACGCCATGGCCCTGGCCGGCTTGGCGGGACTGCTGCCCAGCGGCCTGGCCTGGACGATACAGGTCATTGCGGCGGCCTTCCTCGCCGCCCACGTGGTGGAGCGGGCCTTCGTATTCAAGCACGTACACAGCTACCAAGGCGCCTTGGCGGTGAGCGTGTTATTAACAGTCTTGTTCGGCCTGTTGCACTGGTGGCCGCTGAAGAAGGCGGTATACAGCGAAACGGGCGGGGCTTGACGCGGGTTGGCGGTTCAAACGAACGGTCACGCAGCTTGCGGCCAATTGATCTGGACCTTGCGATTCTGGGCGAGACAGTCCCGAAGGTACAAGTTGATGAGGCTCTGGTATGGAACACCAGCCTCATCTGCCATGTGTTTGAAGTACTCCACCACATCTTCTGACAACCGCATGGTGACTGGCCTTTTGAGCTTTGACGCGTATGGATTCTTGCGTGCCTTCAGTTTTGAAAGATCGTATTCGGATTTCATGGTTAGCCACCTTGGTAGAACGCGCTTTCGCGTTTGGTTGCTTTGCGGGCGGAAATGATGCGAATGACTTCGCCATGCTCAAGTTCGCAGTGACACACGATGAGCAACTTCGCCCCGGAGCTCATGCCTAGCATCAGAAAGCGATCTTCCTCTGACGAGTGTTCTTCGTCGAAGAACTGAACTGCAAATTCGTCGTAGAAGACGGACTTTGCTTCCTCGAAGGAAACCTGATGCTTCCTGAGGTTTGCAGCGGCTTTGGGCGTGTCCCACTCGAACTTGAGCATAAATACATTGTATTTACGAAGATCGGTGCGTCAAGTCGACGGACTTGTAGCTGCCAAATTCGACGCCGCCACCACCCATCGGGCCCACGCCTATCCCCGAGACCAACGCTTTGACCGCAATGACCTGTTACGAAAGGGTCTTTTCCTTACGATCAACGCACTCCCCAAGCCCTCGGCGACTACGTCGGGCGGGGCTTCAAAAGCAATCAGATTTCCGGAGACACGATGACTGACGAAGTACTGTTGTTCGAGACCATAGGCCCGGTCGCGCGGCTGACCTTGAACCGCCCCAAGGCAATGAACTCGCTCAACCTCGCCAGACTCGCGGAGCTGGACCGACGCCTGACCGACATCGCGTCGAATGACGAGTTGCGCGTGCTGGTCATCACGGGCACCGGCTCGGCCTTCTGTACTGGCGCCGATTTGAAGGAAGTTCTGGCAGGGCAGAAGCTTGGCCCAGGCGAAGCGGACTTTCTGGATCGCGCCAATGTGGTGTACGGGAGGCTACGCAACTTCGCCAAGCCGTTGATCGCGGCGCTCAACGGCGTGACGATGGCAGGTGGCCTGGAACTCGCGATGTGCGCCGACATCGTGGTGGCAGCCGAAAGCGCCACGATCGCCGACGCACATGCAAATTTCGGCGTCTATCCGGGCGCTGGCGGAGCAGCCATTCTGCCGCGCCTGATTCCCTTGAACATGGCGATGTATCTGCTGCTGACTGGCAAATCGCTGTCGGCCGCCGAGATGAAGGCCTGCGGCCTGGTGTGCGAAGTGCATCCCGACGCAGACTTCGCCGATGCCGTTCTCAAGCTGGCCAGCCTGATCGCGAAGAAGAGCCCGGTCGCCCTGCGCCGCATGAAGGAAGTGGCGCGTGCCTCCGGCGACAAGACACGTGCGGACGCCCTGCTGCACGAGCAGGTGATGCTGCGCGCCCACATGCGCTCCTTCGACTTCCACGAAGGCTTGCAGTCCTTTGCCGAGAAACGCGCGCCGCAGTTCCAGGGCCGCTGACGCCAGCGTTACATCCACTTCACTCCAGAGAAACGAACAATGAACGATATCTACATAGCCGGCATTGGCATGACGCCCTTTGGACGGCTGCTCGACCGCACGGTTTACGACATGGTTGGTGAAGCGGTCGGCCTGGCGCTCAAGGATGCCGGCTGTGGTACGGCCGATATCGGCTCCGCCTTCTACGGGACGCTGACCAACGGCCAGTTCCAGGGTCAGACCGCCATCCCCGGGCCAATTGCCATGCGCCGTCTCGGTATCGAAGGCGTGCCGGTTTTCACCGTTGAAAACGCCTGCGCCGCCGGATCGTCGGCTTTCAACTTGGCCACACTGGCCTTACGCGCCGGCAGCTGCGACATCGCGCTGGCCGTGGGCGCGGAAAAGATGAATATCCCCGACAAGGCCAAGATGTTTTCCGCTTTCGACGGTGGCTGGGACGTCTCGACGGTGGAGCAGAACAAGGCCACGCTGCTGGCCATCGGCGAAGGCGTTGTCGCGCCGCCGGGAACGATGTCCGAACGGCCCTATAGCGTGTTCATGGACGTCTACGCGGCACTGTGCCGTCACCACATGAAAACTTATGGCACGACGCAGCGCCAGATCGCCGCCGTGGCGGCTAAGAACCACCAGCATTCGGTGCACAACCCGCTAGCGCAGTTCCAGCAGGCATTCAGCATCGAGCAGGTGCTGGCCTCGCCACCCATCGCCTACCCACTGACCACGCTGATGTGTTCACCCATCAGCGACGGCGCCGCCGCGGTCGTGGTGTGCAACGCCGACGGGCTCAAGCGTCTGAACGGCTCCGCTGGCCGCGCCGTGCGCGTGCTGGCCAGTGTGGTGCAAACCGGGAGCACGCGCAGGGTCGATGAGCCGCACAAGATAGCCGCCCACCTCGCCGCCAAAAAGGCCTACGAGCAGGCCGGCGTGGCACCAGGCGACGTGGACGTGGCCGAAGTGCACGACGCCTCGGCCATGGGCGAAATCCTCAATGCCGAGTCGCTGATGCTGGTTCCTTTCGGCGAAGGTGGTCCGGCGGCCGAGCGCGGCGACTTCACAGTCGGCGGGCGCATGCCCATCAACCCCTCGGGCGGCCTGGAATCCAAGGGCCATCCGATAGGCGCTACCGGCCTGGGCCAGATCCACGAACTCGTGACACAGCTGCGCGGCGAAGCCGGCAAACGGCAAGTGGACGGCGCACGCATCGCCATTCAGGAAAACGGCGGTGGTCTCTACGGCATCGAAGAGGCCGTGGTCGCGGTCAACATTTTCGGCCGCCAGTAAGCCGCAACAGATTAACGGACCTTCAAGGAAACCTATGGGACATGTCATCAGAACCGAAGAGCAACAGGCAGCCGTCGAGGGTCTGCGCCGTTTTCTCGCCGCCGAAATCGAACCGCTGTTCAGCAAGGATTACCGCGACAAATTCGTGCCGCGCGAGACGATGGGCGCGATCATGCGCAAGCTCACGCCGTTCGGCCTGGTCTCGGGCGCGGTCAGCGAAGCGCATGGCGGCATGGGTCTGGACTGGCTCACCATGATCATGCTGTTCGAGGAGGTCGCCGCCGCATCGGCCGACCTGTCGGTGCCGGTGCTGATCAACTCCTTCGGGGCGCAGATGGTCGAAAAACTCGCCCCGGCGCATCTGCGTGAGCGCTACCTGCCGGGCCTGGTCAGCGGCGAGCTTTTTTGCAGCGTGGGCATTTCGGAGCCGGATGTCGGCTCCAATGTGCTGGAGATCAAGACCCGCGCGCGCCGCGATGGCGACCACTTCATCCTCAATGGCGAAAAGACCTGGATCAGCAACGGCTCGTACTCCGATTTCCTGATCTGTACCTGCCGCACCGGCGACGATGCGCGCCGCGGTCTGACGCACTTTCTGCTCGACCGTAAGGAACATCCGTACGAGGTGCATGAAATCCACAAGATCGCCTGGAACAGCCAGTCGACAACGCAGATCTTCCTGAGCGATGTACGCGTACCGGCCAGCAACATGATCGGCAACGAGGGCGAGGCGCTTAAAAACACGTTGTCGATGTTCGAGCGTTCACGCGTCTTCGTGGCCGGCCAGGGGCTGGGGATTGCGCGACGGGCTCTGGAAGAAGCGGTACGTTATGCCAAGCAACGCAAACAACACGGCAAGCTGATCGCCGGCCACCAGCTGATCGCCGCCATGCTGGCCGAGATGGCCACCAACGTGGATGCGGCACGCCTGCTGACCTACCGTGCCGCGTCCATGATCGCAGCCGGCGTGCCGGCCGAAATGGAAGCCGCGATGGCCAAATACTTCGCCTGCGAATCCGCCGTCACGGTAGCCCGACAGGCGGTGCAGATCCACGGCGGCAATGGCGTCACCCGGGAATTCCTGGTCGAGAAGCTGGCGCGCGAAGCCATCGTTGCGCCGATTCCCGAAGGCACGACCCAGATCCAGCAGTTGATCATCGGCCGCGCTCTGACCGGGGTCAACGCGTTCTGAGAACAAGCGGTTTGAACGCCTCGCCGCGAAACACCGCGCCCCACTGACCCCAACATTTTTATCGTACCCACCATGCGTATTCAAGACAAGGTAATCGTCATCACCGGAGGCGCTTCCGGGCTTGGCCTCGCCAGCGCCCACTACCTGCTGCGGGAAAAAGGCGCCCGCATCGCCATCTTCGACCTGAACGTTGAAGCCGGCAACAAGGCGGTGGCCGAGCTCGGCGCCGAGCGCGCGCTGTTTGTACCAACCGACGTCAGCAACGAGCAGTCGGTGCAACAGGCGGTAGACGCCGTCATGGCGCAGCGTCGAGGCCCATGTGCTGGGCGCAGGCACGCTGTTGCGCAGGCACCCCGAATTGTTGGAGCAAAGCGGCAAGCTTGCGCCCCGGACGCATCCGGGAATGGCGGCAATGGGTCGCGCCCGCGCGACCGCTGCGCCGGCCAAACCGTCATCGCCCCGGAAGAAAAAAACGACTGAAACGGCGCCCGCGCCACAGCGGTCACGCACGACAAAGTCCAACACGCAGCCGCGAGCCAAGCGCGTTCAGGCGACACCGGGAACACGGCCATGATCGACTCCATCGAGACGCTGCATTCCACTTTTTTCACGCAGCGCGAAGCATGTCTGGCTGCGCCCTATCCAGAACGGGCGCGGCGCAGGCACGACCTCAAGGCATTGCGGGTGGCATTGCGGCGTTACCAGGACCCGTTGGCGCACGCCATGAGCGACGACTTCGGCCGTCGCTCCGAGTTTGAATGCAAGATGCTCGACGTGCTGTCGCCGGCGCTGCAAATAGACCATGCCTTGTCCCATCTCAAGCGCTGGATGAAGCCGCAACGCCGCAACGCCGACTGGATGTTCCTTACCAACAGCGCCAAGGTGTTCTACCAGCCCAAGGGCGTGGTCGGTGTGATCGCGGCCTGGAATTTTCCAATCATCGAAGCCGTCGGCCCGTTGATTGCGGCGCTGGCGGCGGGCAACCGGGTGATGATCAAGATGTCGGAATTCTCGCCCCGCGGCACCGTGGTATTGCGTCGCATGCTGGCCGAGATTTTTCCGTTAGACCAAGTCGCCGTTTTCGGTGGTGGAGTCGATATCGGACAGGCCTTCGCGGCCCTGCCGCTGGACCATATCGTGTTCACCGGTTCACCGGCCATCGGGCGCGAGATCATGCGCGCGGCTTCTACCAACCTGACGCCGGTCACACTGGAACTGGGTGGCAAGTCACCGGCCATTGTTGGGCGGTCGGCATCGATGGCAGTCGCCGCCCAGTCGATCGCGCACGGCAAGGCCTTCAACAGCGGCCAGGCCTGCGTTGCGCCGGACTATGCGCTGGTACCGCGCGACCGCATGGACGAATTTGTCGCGGCGACCGCAAAGGCATTCACACGCCTGTACCCGAACCCCGTCCAAGACCCGAACTACACCAGCATGGCGTCGGATCGGCACGCCAACCGCGCGCGCGAACTGCTGGCGGACGCGATCGCCAAAGGGGTCACGGTCACCTCCTGCGGCGCGGGCGATGGCAGCCGCATCATCCCCTTGCAAATCGTGACGCGGGTAACCCCCGACATGCGCATCATGCAGGAGGAGTTATTCAACGCCATATTGCCGGTGGTGGCCTGCGATTCGCTGGATCAGGCGATTGCCTACGTCACCGCGCGGCCACGCCCGCTGGCACTGTATTACTTCGGGTCGGATGCAGCCGAAACAAAGCGGCTGGTACGCGATGTACACGCCGGCGGTATGACCATCAACGACTGGGCTTGGCATGTGTTCCAGTGCGATTTGCCGTTTGGCGGCAGCGGCAATTCCGGCATCGGCAGCTGGCGTGGGCCGGAGGGTTTTTACGCGTTGTCGCACGCCAAGGCAGTCTTCAACGTGCATCGTTTTTTTCCGGCGCATCTGTTCCATCCGCCCTATGGCACACGCATTCAGCGCCTGATATCGAAGATTTTTCTGGGCGACGCCGATCCTGCGCTGGCGGGGCCCGGTCCAGTGCCAGCAGATCAAGTGGTTCAAGTCCCGGCATTCAAATGAAACAACCATAAAACCACCATGAGACCAGCGACCGTGAAACTCCAAACCCATCCCTTGACCCCCGACACCGGCGGGATCTTTGCCAATCCGTCAACCGGCAGCTATGCGTGGGCCGTGTTCGCGTTGACCTTCGGACTGATGCTGTCCGACTACCTGTCGCGCCAGGTGATAGGCGCGGTGTTCCCGTTTCTGAAGGCGGACTGGGGGGTGTCGGACACGCAGCTTGGAGCACTGGTAAGCGTGGTGTCGGTGGTCGTCGGCGTGATGACCATCCCGATGTCGCTGATCGCCGACCGCTGGGGCCGCGTGAAAAGTATCACGCTAATGGCCTTTGTGTGGTGCCTGGCGACCGTTGCCTGCGGCATGGCGACCGACTACACGCAATTGCTGGTGGCCCGCGGCATGGTGGGGCTGGGCGAAGCAGCGTATGCCGCAGCCGGTGCCGCATTGCTCGCGCATACCTTTCCGGTCGGCCGCCGTGCGGCGGTGCAAGGCGCCTTCCAGTCGGCGGCCTTGTTCGGCTCGGTATTGGGCGTTGTCATCGGTGGCGCAGTGGCCACCAAACTTGGCTGGCGCTACGCCTTCTTCTTTGTCGGCGCGCCGGGCTTGTTGCTAGCCGCGCTGTACCCCTTTGTCGTGCGCGACTACCAGACTGTCAAACTCGACGCTGATCACACCAGCAACAAGCACCCGGGCTTCAGCCAGATCATCCGGCAGGTGTTTGGCTCGCGCTGCGGCAATCTGACTTTCGCGGCCTTCGGTCTGCAAATGGGGATACCGGCGGTCCTGATTTCCTGGACTCCTACTTTCCTCAACCGCTTCTACGCATTCGAGCCGCAAAAGGCGGCGTTGATGGCGGCCGTAGCCGTGCTGGCGGCCGGCGTCGGCGTGTTGTTCGGCGGCGGCCTGGCCGACCGGCTGAGCAAGGGCAGGCCGCGTTACCGGGCTCTGGTGCCAGCCGCTTACGCGCTGATCTCCGGCGTGGTGCTGGTCACCGCCTTCTCATTGCCGCCCGGGCCATTGGGGCTGGGGCTGATTGTGGTAGGCGCGCTGTTCGCGGCCGCCCACGGCGGTTGTTCGGTTGCCATCGTGATGGACGTCACGCACCCCGCGGTGCGCGCCACCGTGACGGCCACGGCGGTACTGGGCACCAACCTGCTGGGTCTTGCGCCGGCACCCTACTTGGTTGGCCTTTTGTCCGATATCAGCAACCTGAAAACGGCACTCACCATTGTGCCGCTGGTGTCCGTGGTCGCGGCAGCGCTGTTCGTGCTTGCATCGCGTCACTATGAAAGCGATGTCGCCACCATTCAGAAGAGATCGGGAAACCAGCAATCGTTGTGAGGCGCGCAAGTGCGCTCTTTCCAGGCCCGAAAGATTCCTTGCGGTCGCACGCGGCAACCTCGCTCAGTCCCCCATCTGCTGCATCACCCCATCCGCCGATCTTCCTTCGCCCAGCAGCCGGGCCATGATGTTCATGGCCGGCGTGATGTGGCGAAAGTAGTGCTTGTAGCCGGCGCACAGGTAGTTAAGCCCCGCCTCGCCGTCGGCGGTGGTGATAAAGCGGTTCTTCGGGCATTCGCCATTGCACGCAAAACGAAACTCGCAGCGCCGGCATTCACCTGGCAGCGTGGTCTCCTTGGCGTCGCCAAAAGCACGCTGCGCGGGCGAGTCCATCATGGCGGCGACATCGTCGGTGACCAGGTTGCCCAGGCGGTATTGCGGGTACATGAAGTGGTCGCATGAATAGACGCTGCCATCGTGTTCCACGATGCCGGCCTTACCGCAGCGCAGGCTGAAAATACAGGCAGTGGGCGGCAGCTGGCACCAGGACGCAAGCGCCCATTCGAAGTTCATCACGTGAACGGTTCCCACGTCGTTGTGCACCCACTCATCGAACACGCTGGTCAAAAATTTGCCATAGGCCAATGCGCCCACGGTGTGGGAGGTGACTGCTGGCCCGGTTGCGTCTAGCCCTTCGACCGGCCGGTTCAGCGTGGTGCCCCCGCGCTGCGCGGGCTCGGAAAATGGCTTGCTCCCGATGGAGTCGGCGTCAACCGTTCGGCTCAACGCGGGCGGCACGGCAAAGTGCAGGCCAATCACCGTTTCTTTGGGGCTTGCATCCCGTTCCACCACCGGGTTGAACTGGATAAAACGCGCACCTATTTCCTTCAGGTGGCGGTAGATTTCCAGCGCATGGCCGACGTTGGCGCTGGACACAGTCACCAACACGTTGAAGTCCACCGCGTGGCTTGCAAGAACCGCCAGCCCACGCACCGTGTCGTCGTAGCTGGAGCGCCCATGTTTGTCGGGCCGCGACACATCGTTGAGTTCACGCGGGCCGTCCAGGCTCACGCCGACCAGAAAGTTCTCGCGCTTCAAAAAATCGCCCCATGCGTCATCCAGCAACGTGCCGTTGGTCTGCAAGGTATTGCGGATGACTTTGCCGTTCGCGTGTTGCCGCTGCAGCAGCACCGCACGCTCGAAGAATTCGACACCCATCAGGGTAGGCTCGCCGCCTTGCCAGGTGAACTCGACTTCGGGCGCCGCCACCGCCGTGATGTAGCGCTGCACGTAAGCTTCCAGCACCGCGTCCGACATGCGGAACTTCTGGCGCGCTGGAAAGAGGCTTTCCTTCTCCAGATAAAAGCAATAGCCGCAGTCCAGGTTGCACAGCGGCCCCACCGGCTTGGCCATCAGATGGATGCCGGTCAGCGATTTCGCGGGTTCAGGGTTCATAGTGCCACCTAAGTGCAAGCGGCTCTCGCAGCGTAGCAAGTGCCTGCGACCGATTCTAGGAAGCAACGCTGGACAGCACCGGTCTTTGCGGACAATCCACGCATCTTTGCGGAATGCGCTGAGCGCCTGATCGCCATCGATCAAGCGCCCGGGCTGGCTGACCATGAACCAACACCTTCGGCTGCTTTGACTTTGGATATGGCACGCCAACATCGTTCTCGACTCGGATAGCGTGCTTTTGGCGTCGATGTCATAGACTCTTGGGGACAACCCACCCGTGCGCTACTTTTCAGGACTCACCATGGAAACCATTGAATACTCACTCGACGCAGGCGTCGCCACCATTACGCTGAACCGTCCGCTGGCCAAGAATGCGGTGAACATCGAAATGACCTCCGAACTCGATCGGACACTGAACCAGATAGCCCGCGACGATACTGTGCGTGCGGTCGTGCTGGCCGGCGCTGGCGGCGCGTTCTGCGCCGGTGGCGACGTGCGCCGCATGAACACCGACACCGAACGCACGGCGCAGGATTGGCGCGCCTACATGCGCGCCAGCCATCGCGTGGTCAAGGGGCTGCACTCGCTGGACCGCCCGGTGGTCGCCGCAGTGGATGGAGCGGCTTTTGGGGCTGGCTTTTCGATTGCGTTATTGGCCGACATCGTGC
>JANYBQ010000096.1 GCA_025360705.1 Betaproteobacteria bacterium
GTCAGCGTGGGCACCGATCACGACACCGCAAGCTTTGCTGTGGCCACGATCCGGCGCTGGTGGTTTGCAATGGGCCAGGCCGCCTATCCCGCAGCCAAGGAGCTGATGATCATGGCCGACGGTGGCGGCAGCAACGGCTCACGCGTGCGACTGTGGAAGCTGGAGTTGCAACGACTTGCCGATGACCTTGCGTTGACCATCCGGGTGAGTCACTTCCCGCCCGGCACGAGCAAGTGGAACAAGATCGAACATCGCCTGTTTTCGCACATCAGCCTGAATTGGCGAGGTCAGCCCTTGGTGAGTCACGAGGTCATCGTCAACCTGATCGCCGCAACCACTACCCGCAAAGGACTGAAGGTACGCGCCGCAATCGATGATGCTCAATACGAGAAGGGAATCAAGGTGACTGACTCAGAGTTCGCGGCGATCCGGATTGCCCGCGACGACTTCCATGGTGAGTGGAACTACGTCATTTCACCGAGCTTATAAAGTTCATGTTATTATTTTATGCTTCCTTACCGCACGTGCCAGGGATGGCGAGGAAACAGTGGTTTCTTACAACGCCACAACCTTGCACGATCGCGACCGCAAGCTTCGGGGCGTGTTTGTCGCGGCGCGCGACGTCACGGAACGCAAACATTTTGAGTTGGCGCTGCAGGAAAATAACGTCGAGTTGGAACGGGCCATAGCCGCGGCTGACAAGGCCAACCTCGCCAAATCGAATTTCCTGTCCAGCATGAGCCACGAGCTTCGCACGCCACTGAACGCGATCCTCGGTTTCGGCCAACTGATGGAGTCGGAAAGCCCGGCGCCGACTCCCTCGCAAAAGGCAAGCATCCACCAGATTCTTCAAGCCGGGTGGTATTTACTGGAGCTGATCAACGAAATCCTCGATCTCGCGCTGATCGAATCCGGGAAACTTTCAATCTCGCTCGAATCGGTGTTGCTTGACGACATCATGTTGGAGTGCCAGTCCATGATTGAGTCGCAAGCGGAAAAGCGCGGCATCCGGATAAGTTTT
The DNA here is from genome assembly GCA_025360705.1 of Betaproteobacteria bacterium. Lineage (GTDB taxonomy): Bacteria > Pseudomonadota > Gammaproteobacteria > Burkholderiales > Burkholderiaceae_C > CAISIP01. The sequence continues at coordinate 1,022 of JANYBQ010000096.1, forward strand.
CCCAGCTTCGAACAGCCATGTTTTGTCAATGCCGACCGGACCCGCGTGAAGCAGATCCTTATCAACCTGCTTTCCAACGCAATCAAGTACAACCAGGCAGGCGGGTCGGTGCTCGTGGAGTGCACAGCGAGCCCGCCCCGCAGCATTCGCATCAGCATCAGGGATACCGGCGCGGGATTACCGCCGGACAAGCTCGCGCAGCTGTTCCAGCCCTTCAATCGTCTCGGCCAGGAGGCCAGTACCGAGGAAGGCACGGGAATCGGTCTGGTGGTAACCAAGCGGCTGGTCGATCTGATGGGCGGTGCAATCGGTGTGACAAGCATGGTCGGGGTGGGAAGCACTTTCTGGGTCGAGTTCCATTCGGTCTCCGTGCCTTCATTCACGCATGGCGCGGCCAAACCCATAACATCGTCCCTGGCACAAGCCGAGAGCGGCGGGCCGATTCACACCCTGCTCTATGTCGAGGACAACCCGGCCAATCTGAAGCTGGTCAAGCAGCTCATTGCCCGCCGCCCCGACATGCACCTGCTGACCGCGGTGAACGGAACACTGGGCATCGAGCTTGCGCGCGCTGCCCAGCCGAAGGTGATACTGATGGATATCAATCTGCCGGGGGTGAGCGGTACCGAGGCCATGCGGATACTGCACAATGATCCGGCAACGGCGCACATCCCGGTAATTGCGCTGAGCGCCAATGCAATTCCCCACGACATCGAGCGCGAACTGGAAGCGGGATTCTTTCGTTATCTCACCAAACCCGTCAAGGTCGATGAGTTCATGCAAGCGCTGGATATGGCGCTGGCCTTTGCGGAAACCGAATCAGCCCGCGCAAACCAGGGAGAAAAGACGTAATGATTAGTGAACACCACATTCTTGGCGCCAACATTCTGATTGTTGACGATCAGGCATCCAATGTCAGTCTGCTTCTGCAATTGCTGAGGGGGGCCGGTTATACGCGCGTTGCCTCAACGATGAATCCGCAAGAGGTGTGCGCGCTGCATCGCGAGCACCACTACGATTTGATCCTGCTTGACTTGAAGATGCCCGGCATGGATGGATTCCAGGTAATGGAAGGCCTCAAGACAGATGGTGCGGACCGCTACCTTCCTGTGATCGTGCTCACCGCGGAGCCCGGTCACAAGCTACGCGCGTTGCAGGCGGGTGCCAAGGATTTCATCAGCAAGCCGTTTGATCTGGTCGAAGTCAAGACACGCATCCATAACATGCTGGAAGTGCGGCTGTTGTACAAAAGACTCGATGGCTACAACAAGATGCTCGAACAAACGGTGCAGGAGCGCACAGCCAAGCTGCGCGACAGCGAAGCCCGCTTTCTCAGCCTGACCAAATTGGCCTCCGACTGGTACTGGGAGCAAAACGCGACGGGGGAATTCACCACTGTTTCCGGCCCGGTGCTGGAGATATTGGGAATCCGTGTGACCGCCTTTTTTGGCCAACGGACCGATGAAGAGATCACTGGCTGGAACGAGGCGGAGCGACAGGCGCTTCAGGCAGTGATTGCAGCACGGCAGCCATTCCTGGATTTCGCGTTCAGTCGCATCAATGCGGATGGCTCGCAACAACAGTTTCGGGTCAGCGGAGAGCCCATGTTCAACAACGCCTGCCGCTTCATTGGCTTTCGCGGAATCGGCGTGGAAACCACGGCAAGATAGAACGCAAACGTTCGATGGCGGGCAGCCCTGCCTTGGGACCCACGGACCCGGAAGGAACAGCTTGTGCGCCAACGTGCCTGCGACGGCAAGACGGAGACTGTAAATGTTTGTCATAAGCGGGTTGGCGTACAGACCGGACTACCGGTCGGTCGAAGAATAGGCACTGGGCGATAAAGCGGGCTGTGTCACGGGTCGCGGCGCCTGAACGCAGATGCAGCGTGTTGCACCAGACCATTCAACCAGGCCCTCGACATGACCCAAACCACCCGCATACTCGCCCCCGAAATCAAAAAGCCGGAGCAGCCCAACAGCGGCACCGCAGCCGAACACTCAAGCGCCGCGCGTAAGGGCACCGCCGGCAAGCACGTCCAGGCCCACGGAACCGTGCGAGCCGTGTTGCATTTGCCCGCCGGCATGCCAGGCGTGTACCGGCACGCGCCATCACTCAAAGGCGCGTGAAGAATAAAGCGCCTGTAAATGTGCGTGACAAGATAGCCTGGGGGCGGGCACTTCAATTAGCGCACACAGTAATTACTTGGCCACCCGCCTGTGTGGGGTAACGTACAGACGGCGTGCATGGGCCGCGTTAAGCTGCCGGACATGACATCTTCCACGCCGTCGCGCTCATGAAGCCCAGCCAATCCTCGAAGCCGCTCGCCGTGATCGTGCTGCTAATTGCCTTGCATCCCGTGCATGCGCAGGACATCGCCGCGGGCCAGGCCGTTTTCGCGCATTGCGCGGCCTGCCATTCGATCAACGGCAGCAATGGGATTGGTCCGAGCCTGCAGGGAATTGCCGGCCGAAAGGCAGGCTCGTTTCCGGGGTTTGAGTACAGTCGGGCCATGAAGGCCAACGTGACCGTCTGGGATGCCCAGTCGCTGAACGCCTACCTGGGCGACCCGCATGGCATGGCGCCTGGCAACCTCATGCCGTTCCTGGGCCTGGCGGATGCGGTGCAACGCGCCGATCTGGTCGCCTACCTGGTCACGCTGCCACCCCGAGGCCTTGCCGGCATAACGCCGCCCAGGCTTTACGCAGGCCATCCAGGCAACTGATGAAAAGGCCGGGATGGGGACCCTGCTGGCGACAGCGCACTCCCGCTACAACCGTTTCCTGAACTACGCCGTACCCGATGCCCATGAAGTCCGGCTGGAGGAATTCCGGGTTGCGCTGGGCAAGCGCAAGTACACGTCCCTTACGGCAAAGGCACTGCTTATCACCGGCGCTGCCTTGTCGGCTGGCGGCTTTGTTCCGGGCCGCAATGGCAACGGTGACCAGGGCGGACGCTCGGCCGTCTTCGAATCGATGATCACCATGTAGCGACCGGGCCAGGGGATGGTCTGACGGTCAGGCTTGATCACCCACAGTACTTTGCCACTGTTCAGCGCCTGTTCGTAGTCGGCATCGAGAATGCCGTGCTGGTCAAGGAAGGCATTCAGCGTGCCCGGTATGCGGATACAGCCCTCCGACGCCACGCCGCCAAGACGAGGCTCGAGCACTTGCGGGTCGGTCGCATGCATCTGCAATCGCATCTGGCTCGTACCGCCCGCGCCCCATCCGCGCTCGGCAAGCTGCCAGCCGAAGTCGAATACGCGCCGTCCGCGCAGGCCATAACCACGGATGTGGTTCTTGTTGAAGGTGCCCTGCGCGCGGAAGTCGGGGTTATCCAGTGTGTGCGCAAACACACCCAGCGGCGTGAGGAAATGCTCGAAGGTGCCGGTCTTGCCGGTGGACACCGCCGTGGCCCCCACCCAGTACCAGCCACCCGCCTGCGTGCGCAGCACGACAAACGCGGCCTGAATCTGCGGGCTGCGATCGATAACCACGAACGCCTGCACGGCAGGATTCGACAGGCTGGCATCGGCCAGGGTTTGCTCAAGCAGCGCAATGATCCGCTGCTGATCGGCAAGCGGTACGTCGAGCCGGTGGTCCACTTCACGCGCGAACTGCGCGCTCCATTGGACCAGTGCCTCCATGCTCGTGTCGACGGGGTCTGCATGGGCGGCTGCGCCAACAACCAGCAGGCCCGCGGCGACCAGGCACAGCCAGCTCGAGCGCGGCAATGCCCATAACCGCATCATGCGGCCAGCGACCCAGAGAAGATCCGGGAGGGTGCTGAAGCACGCGGCGGCGCAGGAAGCAGCACCGAGGACACGTCGCGTGGTGACGAGAGATGGTCCAGCGAAAGGACGCTGCGGTGTTCAGGTAAGACTGGCATGGGCGGGCGTGGGCGCGAAAAAATGGCGGTTGCGGTTGTTTGTGTGACCTGAGCCTAGCGATCCGCGCGGCCAGCGGCTTGATATACGTCAAGGCGGCGCGTTGAAGGCGCGCTGCGGCCCTGCTCCAGCCCTGCAAAGCGATGCTCAAACTCACCTTGTTACGCAGCCGACACACGCCGGAGACACGACGTTACCGAGTGCGACACGCGGTTGGCATGGCGTTGTCCAACGCTTTCTAGCATTCACCCTGTCAACCCACCAGGAGTCCACATGTCCAATACTGCCGTCACCGCTGTCACCACCACCGCTACCTTGCCCCTTGCTACGCCCGCACCGGCTTACCCGACCGTTGCCGGCGCCGACCGGCGTGCCCGCCAGGACATCGCCGGCACGCTCAAGCTGCTGGGCGACGTGCTGGCACCCAAACGCCGGCTGGTGCACGCAGGCGATGTGCTCTACCAGTGCGGTGAGCAGTTCGGCAATCTGTACATCGTCAATACCGGATTTTTCAAGATAGTCAGCCTGTCGCCCGACGGGCGCGAGCAGGTGGTGGGGTTCAAATTTCGCGGCGACTGGCTCGGCTTTGACGGCATCGCCAACGCACAGTACACATGCGACACGGTGGCCATGGACACCGGTGAAGTCTGGTCCGTACGCTATGACGCGCTGATCCGAGCCTGCGCCGACCATCCAAAGCTGCTCACCATCCTGCACCAAGCGATGAGCCGCGTGATCGCCCATGACAGCGATTCGCTGATGGCGCTGTGTACCCTGCCCGCCAACGCCCGCGTGGCCGACTTCCTGCGTTTCTGGGCCGAGTCGCTGACCCATCGCGGCATGCGCGCCGACCAGATCACGCTGCGCATGACCCGCGCGGAGATCGGCAACTACCTGGGCATGACGCTGGAAACTGTAAGCCGCGCATTGTCCACGCTAGCGCGCGACAAAATCATCGCTTTTGCCTCCAAGGGTCGCCGCGACCTGTCCATCCCCGACCTACAGGCGCTGTCGGCCTTTATCCAGCGCTGTCTGGTCCCAGTGCCCCGAGCCTCATAGAACCGACCACGCGCGCGATCGCCCGCGAAACGCGGACCGGAATTCTGGCCGGTCGCAACAGCGCATCCGTGCGCGGTAGGGGGAATACACAGCCTGATCGTGGTACCCGCACCCAGTACGCTGTCCAGCGTGATGGCGCCTCCCGGCTCATCAAAGGAATGCAGCGAGCCGGCCCTGGTCCAAGTCCACCAGCGTCTTGCGCGCGAGCGCGCTTAGCGTGTGCATGGCGTGCGGGGTGGCGACATCGATGCCCAGCCTGGCGTCGGGCGGCCAGTCGGCATCGAGTCGCAGATAGCGATCGCCCAGGCGGTCTTCCACCATCGCCTGCACATGTTGTTGCTGCACGGATATGAGCGTCAACACGAGCCTGCCCCCGGACAACCAGCCGACCGCACCGGAGTCGTCGCGCACTCCCTTGGCGGGGCGGTAGTGGCCCGTGGCTGTGCCGATCGACAGCATCGACACGCGATTCGGGTCCAGGCCGATGAAATGCTGAAGTTCGTGCAGCGCCACCTGGTCGGGCCCTGCGGCGAACAGGCCACCATCGGCGTAGATGCGACGACCGATGCGTACGGACGGAAAGTAGGCCGGCGCGGCGCATGCCGCCATCGCCACGTCGATCGCGCGCAAGTCACCATCGCCTTGCGAGGCCGGTCCGTGCGGCGTCTTGAACACCTTGGTCTTGCACTGAACGATATCCACCGCGGGCACGACCACGGGATGCAAGGCCTCGGCCAGCCGCTTATCGCCGAAATCCGCCAGCAGGGAATCGCGTAGCGCCTTACCGGAGTATTTGGGCCCCAGCACAGAGCGGCTCAGGTCGAGCAGCCGGCTCACCGCACCGCTGGGCAACGCGCGGCTCGAAAATACCGCCGACCCGTGCTCGGTGAACAGGCGCACCAGGCGTGTCATCGGTATCTCGTAGGCCAACGCCAAGGCGAGCAAGCCGCCGATCGACGTACCGGCCAGCAGGTCGAAGCGGCGCGCCAGCGGTTCGCCCGCCCGGGCTTCCAGGGCTTCGAGCACGACCGCCGTGTAGAGACCCAGGAATCCGCCCCCGGCGAGCGAGAGCACACGCAGCGGGCGGTCTGTGGAAAGCTGGGGTACAGGCATAGGCGAGCCTCTTAATCCGCAGGCACTTGGCGTTTGTTGTCGGTCGCGCTGACGTCGACGCCTAACGCCACACCAAAACTGGAATCTTGGAGTGGGTGAGTACCTTCATGGTCTCGCTGCCCAATACCAGCGCGCTTATCCCTCGGCGCCCGTGCGAAGCCATGCAGATGACGTCGCAACCTTTGTTGTTCGCAGTTTCGATGATGGCGGCGTACGGATGGTCGTGGAATAAATGGATCCCTTCGAAACTCAAGCCCGCCGACATGGCCGCGGTCTTGATAACGCGCAAATACGTTTCCGCTTGCCGCTTGCAATGTTGCGTGTAGACCTCTTCGGTATCGGTGAGCATCACCGCGTCAGTCGCCAATACATGAAAGGGGGTTGATGACGTAACCGCGGTCAGCCTCGCTGACAACGACTTGGCCAGTTGCACGGCGCCGAGTGCCGCAGTTTCCGAGAGCCGAGAGCCATCCGTGGCAACAAGAACATGCTTGAACATTGACTATTCTCCTTCTGTAAGTTTGAAACGTCTGGCCTGCCCATGACCTTGGGCAGCCAACGACTGAACGTTAGCACTCAGGTGCTGGCCGCGCTTTGATCCAGCGCAAGTATTAGTGCATCGATTGCAGGCCTGACCCCGCCTCACGCTTCAATGATCACATTCAGCGCCTTGGTGTCGGCAGCCTTGCCGAACGTGTCATAGGCCTGCAAGACCTGGTCGAGCTTGAAGCGGTGCGTGATTAATTGCTTTGCGCCGATGCGGTTCGACTGCACGGTCTTAAGCAGCATCGGAATCGAGACTGTGTCGACCAGCCGGGTGGTGATGGTTACGTTGTGCGACCACAGCCGCTCCAGGTGCAGATCGACCTTGCGGCCATGGACGCCGATGTTGGCAAATCGTTGTCTTGGTGATCTTGACGACGGCGTCGGTGGGCATCTTGAGGGTCGGCTTGGGCCGGTCTTCCAGGCTCTTCTGGCCTGGGCCTTTGTATACGAGGGCTTGCATGGCGGGGGTTCCTTTGCAATCGGTCCGCGGGCCTGAACCGGGAGGAATGGGCGGAGGTTGACGATTTGCGCGTCTATCGGTTGGTTCGAGGGGCACCCTCAGGTCTGCCCCAGCCGTATGTCACCTAGCCGCTGCTCAATCTCGGCGAGGCCGAATGATGTGAGGTCACTGTCGAGCGCGAGTTGCAAGCGCTTGTC
>JANYBQ010000188.1 GCA_025360705.1 Betaproteobacteria bacterium
CCAAGGTGTCTTGGTACATGACGGCTGGATACCCTACAAGGCATTGCTGTGCCAACACGCCCTGTGCAACGCCCACCACTTGCGCGAGTTGACCTACCTCTTGGAGGAGCAGGGTCAAGCTTGGGCAGGTGACATGATTGAACTTCTGACCCACACCAGCCACCTCGATAACGTCAACTGCGCTGATGGTCAGTCCCCGAACTACAACGCACAGAAGTATCAAACCCAAGTACGCGACCCGCGCCACCTGTATGACGCAATTCTGGCGCAGGCACAGGTAGACAACCCGATAGCGCTGTCCACTGGCAAACGCGGCAGACCCAAGCAAAGCAAGGCCACCAATCTGATTGGCCGACTGCGCGATTACAGCGACGACGTTTGGCGCTTCATGACACAGGCCGATGTGCCGTTCACCAATAATTTGGCCGAACAGGCAGTGCGTATGCCAAAGGTAAAGCAAAAAGTCTCCGGCTGCTTTCGCACGCTGCAAGGAGCGCAGACCTACTGCGTCATCCGCTCGTATTGCGCAACCATGCACAAGCAAGGGGCTAATATCTTTGAGGCACTTGTCGCAGCCTTCAAGGGCGCACCGTATCAGCCTCGCTTCGGCTGAATCCAATTCGGCTGCCTAAAATCGGGCTGAGTAGTTACCATTCCCAATCTATGTCACTACGCGTGGACGAGGTGATTCAATGACCATTCAACGCAGACCCTTGATCGCCTGCGGCGTTGCGCTGTTAGCAGCACGAGGCGCCGCCTTTGGACAAATAGCCAGCAAGGTCTGGCGTATCGGATTTCTATCGAATGCATCCGCGCCGGACGGTGGCGTACCGGCGCAGTTCCGCGAAGCACTTCATGTGCTTGGTTACGTCGAGGGCAAGAACATCATCTACGAGGGTCGCTGGGCCGGCGCACAAATAGAACGGCATCCCACGCTCGCCGCTGAGCTGCTTGCGCTAAAGGTAGATTTACTTGTCGCCCAAGGTGCTCCCGCAGCGGCTGCGGCAAGGCGGGCGACCTCCACGCTTCCGATCATTGCCGTTTTTGCGGGTGATGTGGTGGAAACAGGGTTAGTCGACAGCCTCGCGCGGCCGGCCGGCAACGTGACCGGCATCAATGATCCGGCGGCTGTGCTCAGCGGAAAGCGGCTCGACCTACTGAAGGAAGTGGTGCCAATGGCCAAGCAAGTTGCCGTGCTTTGGAATGCGGGCGACAACGCCATGACGCTGCGCTACCGAGCGATTGAAAGGGCCGCGCAAGTGTTGCGCGTAAGGATTCAGGCGCTCGGTGTGCGCGAGCCCGACGACTTCAGTGACGCGCTTGCAGCGATGAACCGTGAGCGACCTGATGCACTGATGATGGTATCGGATGCACTCACCAATCTGAATCGGCAAACGGTTATCGACTTCGCTGCGAAAAACCGCATTCCTGCGATGTATGAAAATAGTCCTTCGGTTATGGCCGGCGGGTTGATGTCGTATGGCGTCGGCAATGACGAAGCCTTCAGTCTCGCGGCCGAGTACGTTGCCAAGATTCTCAAAGGAGCAAAGCCGGCTGATCTGCCGGTGGAGCAACTGAACCGATACTTTTTCTTTATCAACCTCAAGACAGCCAAGGCACTGGGCCTGACTATTCCGCAGTCGGTACTGCTGCGCGCCGATGAGGTGATTCAGTGAACAGATGCCTAATTCTTTGATTGACAGGCGGCGCCTGCAATTGCGCAAACACAAAGGGTTGCCATGTAAGTCAGCGCCGAAGCCGGGCTGCTAAGACACAGGCTGCTGTCAGCGAAAAATGAATATTTCGTGCAGTCGGACAACTCTTGATCCATTGGCTCAAACCTGAAGTGAGCCAGGGTCCCCCATAACAATCCCGACGCCACTAACGACAAAGACAGCCTTCTCGAGCCATCGCTTCTAGTGTCTTGACTCATAAATAACGATACACATATACGATAATGACGCTTTCACTATCGATGAGGAGTGCTCGTCATGCGGCAAACGGAACTGCACCTGTCACCAGACGACCGCCTCACGGTCGAAGCGATTCGCGCCAAGGGCACGCGTTCGGCACGCGAGGTCAATCGAGCGCACATTTTGCTGGCGCTGGATCGGCGCATTCCCGAGGCGCAGGTGATGGCGGTGCTGGGGGTGGGGCGGATGATGATCTGGCGCACCCGCGCAGCATATTTGGATGGTGGACTGGATCTGGCGCTGCGCGACGCGCAGCGCTCGGGGCGACCACGCCAGTACGACACCCAAGCCGAGGTCCGCGTGGCGGCACTGGCCTGCTCGCAAGCTCCAACGGGCAGTACGCGCTGGACGGTGCGGCTGTTGCACGAGGCGGTGCGAGCCGAGCCCGCACTGCACCCCATCAGCCGCGAGACCGTTCGCCGGCTGCTAAAAAAAACTGCCTCAAGCCTTGGCGCAAAGTGATGTGTTGTATCGCGGCGTTGACTAGACAGTATCGGCTGTGACCGCCGGGCCGAAACTGCATGTTTTTGGCCGGTATGAAAATGCATGAAAAATTTGATCGTTCGGATGTTCAGTTTTCTTCTGAAGGAATCAATAAAATCGTTTTCTTCCTGCCTCCTGCAGTCTTCTACGCCTGCGCAGCTCGGCCTTTGATGACCTGTGAACCCAGGGCGGTGCGCGTACTTCGCAGACACGGTGCTGTGCCCCTGAAACAACACTTTCAAACCGGCCATATTCGTACACGTTCGCTCCGGCGGCCACAACTGCCAAGGTCCGTTGTTTTATCTCTCAATAACGCTTAACAATCATTAACGTTGGACCTCAATCGGCGTCGCCCTAGGCTCCAACAACGCAAGCCGAAACGATTTCCGCGACGGTCTTGTGTTCTGCCGCGAGAACCGTTTCACCAAATTGATCCAGCTCTGCGGTGTCAAAAGGCAGCTCGTCCCCCATCGCGCGCAGATTGTCCATGGCTTCCGCCCGGTCCCAGTTGAAAGGCTCTGCGGCAGAGCTTGAAGCGTGGCGAAGGGTCTGCCCATTAATCAAATCGATCTCAAGAACAAACGCGCGGGCCCCAAGCTGATCATCGGCCAGCACTTTGGTTTTCTGGATCAGGGGTTGAATCGAAGGGTCGGCAAAGCGCTTGAGATCGCTTCCTCGGACCTTCTGCTGAACCAGCGCGACCGAGAGGCAAAACTGGGCACTCATGAGTGTGGCTCCCGTGTCACCGAAAGGTCCGGTGGAGTCGGTGCCGGGATAAGCCGCTTCGGCGGCGCTCAGGGTGAGACGTACCGCGGAAATATTGTCGGCTTTCAGATCGTGTTGGCGTGCCAGGGCAATAGCTTGCGTTACCGGATCTTGCAGGATGGCACAAACCGCAAACGGTTTGTAAGTCACGTCAAGACTGCGCCAGGTCGTTCCAAGATCACGGCCCACCTGGGCGACTTGATCCAGGTCACCCATAAAGGCCGCATAGAAACCCGCTGAACCTTCCAGCGCGTCAGGCGCACCGGTCCCCCCCACCGCGGCAAGCCGCGCTGCCAGGATGCCGTTTCTGGCTGCCAGTCCAAGCTGAAACTGCCACTCCTGCGTGCCGGCGACCCAGGTCTGGTTGGTACCAGCGGCCATGCTGGCCATGATGCCGATGGCGTTCGCCGTGGCGTCCCGGTCCAGACGCAGGAGCCGTGCAACCGCCACAGCAGCACCAAAACCACCATAGATGCCGCTTGCCCTGAAGCCCCGGGCCGTGGTGCGTTTGGCGAATCCCTGGCTGATCGCGCCAGCCGCTTCGTAACCCGCGACCAGTGCCGTCAACATGTCGCGACCTGAACTGCCCAATTGCTCCCCTACCGCCAGGACAGCCGGCGTGGTGATAGCGCCGACATGGGTGAGGCCGGGAAAGTACACATCATCCTGTGCGCGGGCGTGCATCAGCGCAGCGTTCGCAAAGGCCGCGGTGTCTGGCGTCGCTACCCGACCGCTCAGCAGCAGGCGGGCGCTGGCGGTCGGGCCGTGCTCGCCGAGTGCTTCCACATAGCGCAGGACGGAGGTGGCAACCAGAGATTGACCGGCGACGGCCACCCCCAAGTTATGCAGCAGGCTGACTTTGGACTTTTCCTGCACTGTGGCAGGAATATTGTCGTAGTCGAGGGTCGATGTAAATGCGGCAATTCGTTGCGATAGGGTGTTCATTTTGGTTGCTTTTCTTGGCGCTTCGTGCGCGGGTGAAATCACGCTTGAAAGGTTCTGCACTGGCGAGACGCTGGCTGTCGACAATAGTCCGAGAAAAAAGCTGGCATGGATAAACAGGCGCCCGAATGCAGCAGTTCTGGTCTGCGGTTGCCGCTCAGGTTTTTTCGGCGTAAGCGCGTAACTCTTCGGCCAGCACCGGCACACCCATGGAAATGGTGTGCATGCCCAGAATCGACACCAGCTCCAGCACTTCCATGATCTCGTTGCGGGTAGCGCCGAGCTGGATGGCGTTGCGAATGTGCTGGCGCACCCCGGGTTCGTGCAGGTGCGTGGTGGCTGCGTCGACGGACAGCAGAATGAACTCCCTGATCTTCGGCTCGATGAAAGCCTTTTTCAGAGGCACCGTCGAAAAGTGCAGGTTGGCCCGGAAAAGCTCAATGTCTAGCACCAGAAAGTCTTCCAGGTACGGCGCCCAGCTGCCGTGCGCGGCCAGGTACTGGTCTTTGAGCGTCTGCTGTTCGAGTGTCAGCACCATGTTCACCTCCTCCCCGGCGGCGCGCAGTTCTTCCATCAGGATCGGAACGGCCATCGAGACGGTGTGCATGCCCATGGTGGCCACCAGTTCATAGACTTCCATGATCTCCTCTTGCGTCGCGCCGAACTTGAAGGCATTGCGCAGGTGGATCCGAAGGCCCGGCTCGTACATGTGGGTGGTGGCGCAGTCGATCGCGACGTAGATGAACTCCTTCACCTTGGGTGCCAGATGTCCCTTTTTCCAGGCTACCGAGCCATACTCCAGGAAGGCCTCGAACATTTCCACGTCCAGTGCCAGGAAGTCGTCCCAGAACGGGGCCCACCAGCCGCGGTTCTGAATGAAGCCCTCTTTAAGGGCTTTTCTCCGGGGGTCTTGTGCGTTGATCTGTACCGTGTCAAGCTGCATCGATGGACTCCTTTTCGAGGGATGGCGGGACCGGGCCAATCAGGCCGAAGCCGCGCGCGTCGGATCCAGCAGCAGCTTGCCGAAGACCTGCCGGGCGTCCAGCATGGCCTGGGCACGCGCCACGTCTTCCAGCGCGAATGTTTGCTGGACCACGGGCCGGATCTTTTCCTGCTCGACCAGCCGCATCACGTCCAGGAAGTCCTGCCGGGTGCCCGCGAAGGAACCGATCAGCGTCTGTTCCTTGACAAACAGGTGCCACAGATTGATGTCCACCTGGAAACCGGAATGTCCGCCACAGGTGACGAGCCGCCCGCCGCGCGCGAGTGCGCGCAGGCTGCCCTCCCAGGTGGCCTTGCCGACATGTTCGAACACCACGTCCACTCCGCGGCCGCCGGTCCATTTGCGCACCTGGTCGGCCCATGAGGGATCGCGGTGGTTGACCGCAAAGTGCGCGCCCATGTCGAGCGCCTGGCGCACCTTGTCCTCGCTGCCGGCGGTGGCAATCACGCGGGCGCCGGCCAATGCGGCGATCTGCATTCCGATCACGCCGATGCCGGAGCCCGCTGCGATGATCAGCACGTCCTCACCGATGCGGATGTCGGCCCGCCGGCGCAGCATGTGCCAGGCCGTGGGGCCGGTCACGGCCGCGGCCGCGGCTTGCGCATAGGACAGCGAATCCGGCAACCGCAGCAGCTGCTTGGCGGGTGCGACCACGCGTTCGGCGTATCCCCCCGGGGTCTGCACGCCGAACACCCGGCCGCGTACGCACATATTGGTCGCGCCGCGCAGGCAGGACGCACATTCGCCGCAGCTCAGGATGGGGTCCAGCACCACCCGGTCGCCGACCGACCACTGGGTGACTCCCGGCCCCACCGCTACAACGTCACCTGCCACTTCGGTGCCCGAAATATGCGGCATCGGTGGTGTCTGCGGCGTCTGGCCGTCACGCGTGAGCAGGTCCACCTGGTTCAGCCCGCAGGCCCGCACCGCCAGCAATACTTCGCCGGCTTTGGGCGTCGGCACCGGCACATCGTTGTCCAGCCGCAATTCGGTCTTGCCGCCGCCTGCGTCGTGCAGCCGGACGGCGCGCATCGTGGACGTCATTTTTTGCCTTTCTTGTAGCTGTTCAGGTAAGCGGCCTTCTTTTCCTTGAATTCCTGCGACTGGAATGTGAGCCCGTTGGCCACCGCCTCCACGCCGAGCTGCTCGCGCAGCTGGCTGGTGAAGCCGTTACGGATGATCAGCTTGAGCATGCGCAAGGCGTCGGTGCCCATTCCACCAAGCTGCTTCTCCAATGCGTCCATACGCGCCACGAGTTCCGGCTGGTCCTCGACCAGTTCGTTGACCAAGCCCCATGACAATGCCTGATCGGCTGGCACCGGGTTACCCAGCATGGCCATCTGCATGGTGCGCGACGGGCCGATCTGACGCTGCATAAGCCAGCTCAGGCCGAAGTCCTGCACTACGTCGAGCATCATCGGCACCATCCAGAAACGCGCCTTGCGCACGGTGATGCGCATGTCGCAGGCCATCGCCAGCCCGAGTCCGCCACCGCCGCAGGCATCGCCGTTGACCGCTGCGATCGTGAGGAATGGCAAGCCGTACAGCGCCTCGATCACGCGGTGTTGCCAGTTCAGCAGGCGGGTGCCCGAGAAGATCGAGGTGTCAGTAACGGCCTCCATGAAGAACGGCGTGCTCAGGTCCACGCCGGCGGAAAACAGCCGGCCGGTGCCCGAGAGAATCAGCGCATTGATGTTGCCGTCGATCTGCAGCCGGCCCAGCGCGTCGAGCAATTCCTCGAGCATCTCGGGGTCGAGCGAATTGAGCTTGTCCGGCCGCGTGAGCGTTAGGCGTGCGACTTTGCCGGCAAGCTCCAGCTGGATCGTGTTGTAGGTGGGCGGTGAGGCCGTAGTGCTGTGTTTCATGATCTCTCCTGTCGATGTTGGCGCATGGGGTGGAAAAGCAGGGTTAGGCGGCCGCGCCGGCCTTGGGCGGCAGATGGATGGCGGCGCCGTTGTAGGCGTCGTGGGCAGCCTCCATCAGGGCCTCGGTCAGTGTCGGATGAGCATGCACGGTTTCCATCAACGCCGGCAGGGTCAGTTCCATCTGCACCGCAAGAGTCGCCTCTCCGAGCAGGCTGGTGACATCGGGTCCGACCATGACGATTCCGACCAACTGGTCGGTCTCGCCATCGGCAATGACTTTGACGAAACCTTCGACATGCCCAAGCGTGATGGCCTTGCCGTTGGCGGAAAAAGGAAATCGCCCAACCTTGAGCTTCGGATAAGCCTTGCGTGCTTCGGCTTCGGTCAGGCCGACCGCGCCGATCTCGGGCGTGGTGTAGACGGCGCGCGGCATCGCGCGTCCGGCCATGGTCGCCGAATGGCCGAGCATGTCGGCTACGGCGCATTCGGCTTCCGCCGCCGCCTTGTGGGCCAGCAGCAGGCCACCGCGCGCATCGCCGACGGCATAGACGTTCGCGACGTTGGTGCGGCAGTGCTCGTCGGTCGTGATGGCTCCGGCCTGGACCGTTACGCCGGCCTTCTCCAGCGCGAGCTCCTTCAGGCGCGGCCGGCGGCCGACGGCCACCAGCACCATGTCGACTGCAAGCTCGCGTGCGCCGGTGGGTGTGGAAAATTGCACTGCCAGCTGTTCGCCCACGCGTTTGATGGCCTGCACCGAGCCGCCCGTGACGATGTCGACGCCGTTTTTCGCAAGGCTGCGATGCAGCACCACCGCCGCCTCCTCGTCCTCTTCTGGCAGCAGCCGCTCAAGTTTTTCCACTACCGTGACGCTGCTGCGGAAGTCGTTGAAGATCTGCGCGAACTCCACTCCGATGACTCCGCCGCCGACGATCAGCACACGCTTGGTTAAAACCTCGATCGACAGCGCACCGTCGCTGGTCACCACGCCTGGGAGGTCCACGCCTGGAATGGGCGGAATGGCGGGTTCGGATCCACTGGCGATGACCACGGCGTCGGCCTGCAGCAGAGCGCCGGTTTCACAAATGCGGATGGTCTTGGCCGAGACAAATTCTCCGGTGCCTTGCACCAGCGTAATCCGGTTGCGGCGCACCAGCGTTGCGACACCGCGCACCAGTTGCTGGACCGCATCGTCTTTCTTGCGCATCACTGCGCCGATGGCGACCGACAGTTTGGCTGCGTCGACGCCGAAATGGCCCATGGCCCCGGCTTCGCGGAACATATGCGCTTGGTGGAGCAGGCTTTTGGTCGGGATACAGCCCACGTTAAGGCAGGTGCCGCCCAAGGCGCCGCTCTCTACCAGAGTCACCTGCAGGCCTTCGCGCGCCGCGCGAATCGCGGCGGTGTAACCACCGATACCGCCGCCAATGACAACCAGGTGCCGTTGTTTGATGGCGGTGTTCATACGGTCAGTTCACAAGTGCCGTCAATCACAAGTTCGCCGCGCTGGTTCATGCAGACGAATGCGATCTCGACTGTCCGAACGCCGTCAGTCGTTTTTTCGCCGTTCACGGTTGCGTCCGAGCGAATGACATCGCCCGGCCGCGACGGAGCGCGGTAACGAAAGCGCAGCGCAGTATGCGGCGGCAATACTTCGGAGCCGCTCCAACGCATGATGGACTGGAACACAGGCTCCATCGGAATGCAGCCATGGGCAATCGTGCCGCCGAAAACCGATGCGGCGGCTGCGGCTGCATCCACGTGGATCGGATTGAAGTCGCCCGCGAGCGACGCATACACGTCTATCAGTTCTTGCGAAATGCTTATTTCGCAGGCCGGCAACTTGTCGCCGTTGTGCGCAGTGTTGAAAGCGCTGGTCATGGGGTGATGACTGTGAAGCTGACGGAGCAGACCAATTGGTCCGACTGGTTTTGGGTGCGCATTTCGTATTTCATGAACTTGCGGCCCTTTTTCTCGAATTTTTCGACGATACGGAACTGGGTTACCAGCCGGTCACCGACCCGTGCCGCAACGCCGAACATGTCCTCGTCGCCCATGCGAATCACGCCGGGCGCGAAGATGGCGTTCTCCCATCCCAGCTTCAGGCCATAGGTCAGGCCCATGCTGGGTGGTGTGATGGGCGCCTGCCCAACCGGGGTTGCGGGGTAACCCATCAGCTGGCGGAATTTTTCAACGTCGACCGCGGTGACATTGCAAATCCCTTCGCACAACACATGGTTCAGGCGCGCCGTGTCGTAGACGAAATCGGGGTTCATCGCGCTCACCGCAACCGCGCCAGGAACAGGGCCGGGTCTTCCAGCAAGGTCTTGAACCGGGCGCGGAACAGTCCGGCGACCGAGCCATCGATCAGGCAATGGTCGAAGGTCATGCTGATCGACATCATCGGCCGGATCACGATCTGTTTGTCGCGCACCACTGCCTCATCGGTAATCTGCCCGATTCCCAGCAGGGCCGACTGCGGCGCGTTCAGGATCGGCGTTTCGAAGTCGCCACCGTAGCTGCCGAAATTGCTGACGGTGAAGGTGCCGCCCTCGACGTCTTCACGCGTGAGTTTGCCAGCGCGCGATTTGGCGATCAGCACCTGGCGCGCCAGTGACGTCTCCACCAGGTTTAGCCGATCGGCGTTGCGGACAACCGGCACCATCAGCCCGCCATCGACCGCCACCGCCAAACCGATGTTGATCTCATGCCAGGTCACGATGTCGTTGCCGTCGATATAGGCGTTGATCTCGGGCATGCCGGCCAGCACGGTGGCCGCCGCCTTGATCACGATGTCGGTGAAGGTGATGCGTGCGCCTAGCTCTTTTTCGGCAGCCACCAGGGATTCGCGCAGCTTGACCGCCTCGGCCATGTCGATGCGGCCGAAACCGGTCATCTGCGCCTTGCTGGTCAGGCTTTGCATCATGCGTTGGGCGATCGCTTTGCGCATGCTGGACATGGGACTGCGGCTGAAACCGCCCGCAGGCGTCGCCACGGTCATCGGGGCCGCCGCAGCCACTGCCGCCGCCGGGCGATTCGCGTGGCTGTGTCCCGCTGCCACGACGTCGCGTTTCAAAATGACACCGCCCGGACCGGAGCCGGCGACGGAGGCGAGATCGAGGTTCTGTGCTTTGGCCAGTTGCCGCGCCACCGGAGAGGCAAGAAGGCGCTGGCCGCTGGCACTGTTACCGGCCTGGAGCGATGCAGGATGTGTTGCAGGCTGTTGTGACGGGGCAGGGGAGGTCGAAGCGGCGGCTGCAGCAACTGGTGCGGCCGCAGTGGATGTTGCTGTTGCCGGCACCGCCGCGCTGGCAACAGTTGGCGCTCCACCTGCACCTGCACCTACGGCCGTGAAGTCCGCGTTCGGATGCAGCCAGGCCGCCAAGCCGCCCACTGGAAGTGTCGCGCCGATTTCGGCCACACGCTGAAGATAACCGTCCTGTTCCGCCTCGACGTCGAACATGATCTTGTCGGTTTCGATGGTGATCAGCACGTCGCCCTTGTTGACGCGCGCGCGATCGGCGCGTCCCCATTCGATGACCACGGCCTCTTCCATCGTCAGGCCCAGCTTTGGAATCGTGACGGCGTGGGTCATACGGCACCTCCCATGCCGTGCACCAGGGACTGCGCGTTGGGAAGGGTCCTGCGGCTCATGCCAGCAGCTCCCGCACGCTGGCCGCGATGCGGTCGGCATCGGGATGCAGGAATTTCTCGAAGCCTTTGCCAAACGGCTGGGGCGTGAACGGGGGCGTCAGGCGCCGCACCGGGACATCCAGGTCGTAAAAGGCCCGGTCCATGATTTCGGCGGCAACCTCGGAGCCGAAACCAAAAGGCTTGTGCGCTGACGTTACGACCAGCGCACGGTTGGTCTTGCGCACCGAGGCCGTGATGGTGTCCATGTCCAGCGGGCTGATGGAGCGCGGGTCGATGACCTCGATCTCGATGCCCTCGGCGGCCAGCACCTTGGCGGCATCCAAAGATTTTTGCACCATCAGTCCGGTCGCCACCACGGTCACATCCTTGCCCGGTCGCTTGATGTCGGCCTTGCCGATCGGGATCAAAATTTCTTCGGCGTCGTCGAGGTCTTCCTTCATCCGGTGCAGGCCGAGATGCTCTATGAAAATCACCGGGTTGTTGTCGCGGATTGCGGTCTTGAGCAAACCCTTGGCGTCGCGCGGGGTGGTCGGCATAACCACCTTCAGGCCGGGGATGTGGCCGACCCAGGCCTCCAGCATCTGCGAGTGGTGGGGCCCGATGCCCATCTCCACTGCGACCGTGGTGCGAATCACCATCGGCATGGTGAAGGCGCCGTTGTAGAGGTAGTGCATCTTGGCCGCCTGATTGGCGATCTGGTCCAGGCACAGGCCGAAAAAGTCCATGAACATGATCTCGACCACCGGCCGCTTACCGGTCATGGCAGCGCCAACCGCCAGGCCGACGATGATTTCTTCGCTGATCGGTGTGTCACGCACGCGCAGCGGCCCAAAGGCTTTTTGCAGGCCACGCGAAGCGCCGAAAGCGCCCCCGGCGGTGCCGACATCTTCACCGATCAGGAACACGTTGGGGTCGCGTTCCATCTCTTCGCGCATCGCGTCGACGATGGCCCAGCAATAGGTTTTGCTCGTCATGTAACTTTCCTGGCTTTCGCGTTATGGGGCGTAGACATGGTCCAGGGCATCGGACGGGACCGGGTCCGGGCTGGCCAGCGCAAACTGGATCGATTCGGCGATGTCGGCGCTTATTCCGGCTTCGATCGACGTGAGGTCGTCGGGCGTGAATACGCCTGCCTTCAGCGCCACCGCCCGAAACTGGTCCACCGGATCGCGCGCTAGCCACAAGGCCTCTTCTTCGCGGGTGCGGTATTTGCAAGGGTCGCCCTGAAAGTGGCCAAATCTGCGATACGTCTTCAACTCCAGCAGCGTCGGGCCTTCGCCGGCACGCGCCCTGGCGACCGCTTGGCGCGCTGCGCGCAGCACCGCCAGCACATCGTTGGCATCGACCATTACGCCTGGCATGCCGTAGCCGACCGCGCGCTTGGCGATATCGGTTTCCTTCACCGTTTCGCGAAAGGGCGTCATCTCCGCGTACATATTGTTTTCACAAACAAAAAGCATCGGCAGATTCCAAGCGGCGGCGATGTTCATGGTTTCGTGAAACGAGCCTTGATTGCTCGCGCCATCCCCAAAAAAGGCCACGCTGACCCGGTCACTGCCGTCGAGCACCGCCGAGTAGGCGGCGCCGGCCGCGTACGGTATGCCGCCGCGACGATGCCGTTACCGCCCAGAATGCCCAGCGCTGGATCCGCCGCATGCATCTCTCCGCCCCGGCCGCCGCCGATGCCGGTCGCCTTGCCGAACATTTCGGCCATCATGGGTTTGAGCGCCATGCCCTTGGCCAGGTAATGGCCGCGGCCGCGATGCGTGGACACGATGCAATCGTCCTTGCGCAATGCCGAACAGACACCCACCGCACAGGCCTCCTGGCCCAGGTACGAGTGAATATAGCCAGGAAACAGGTTCTTCGCAAAGATGCTGTTGAGCTGCTCTTCACACTGGCGAATCAGGTACATGCCGGTGTATAAGTCCCGGTACATTGAAACGGGCACGTCGCCCACACTGTTGGCAGGCGCAGTTACGGCCGCGTCTTTAGCTGTTTTGCTTGGAGGCATTCTTTTCTTCCATCTTGAGAACGTATTTCATGATCTTGCCGATGCTGGTATGCGGCAGGGCGGAACGAAACTCGCAAAACGAAGGTACCTTGAACTTGGCCAGATGGCGAGAGCACCATGCACGGACTTCGTCTTCGTCATCGATTCACGGGGCCGTAGAACGATGAAAGCCTTGATCGCTTCGTCGCGAAGTGGATCCGGCACCGAAATGACCGCCGACTCGAAAATCTTCGGATGTTCGTTGAGCACCCGCTCGACCTCGGTGGCGGCGATGTTTTCCCCGGCGCGCTTGATCACGTCCTTGGAACGGTCGAAGAAGTGGATATACCCGTCGCCGTCGATCGACCCGTTGTCCCCGGTGTCGAACCAGCCATCCCGCATACAGGCTTCGGTCGCCGCCGGGTTGTTGTGATACCCGGAAAACATGGCGCCGCCGCGCACCAGGATGCGGCCGACCTGATCTGCCGGAAGATCGGCATAGGTTTCGTCCACCACCCGCATTTGCCGGCCCAGCGTCGGCAGACCGATGCAATGCCGTTTGGTGGTGCCGTGCACGACCGGGTTGGACGAGCAGATGCCCAGCGTCTCGGAAAGACCATAACCCTCGACCAGCTTCAAGCCGAAGCGGCCTTCGAACTGATCCCACTCGTCGTCGGTGGTGAGCAGTGCGTAAAAGGAAAAGCGCACCTCGTGGTGGGCATCGTCCGGCCGTGCGGGCTGGGCCAGCATGGTACGCAGCAGCATCGGTACGATGCTCATCAGAGTGCAGTGGTGCCTGCGCACCTGATTCCAGAAATGGGTCGCGCTATATTGCTCCAGTAGCACGATGGTTCCGCCGACGGTCAACGTCGGCATGACGCCAACATACTGTCCGTTAACATGAAACAGCGGCAGGACCACGCAGCACCGGTCCGCAGGCGTCATTCCGAAAAGCATCGCTATGGAAATGCCCTGGGTCAGGGAGCTCCGGTGGCTGATAACGACGCCTTTTGGTCGAGAGGTGGTGCCGGACGTGTAGACGATCTGGGCAGGCGCGTCGGGCGATACCCTAACAGCTTGGTAGGTCGCCGGCTCGTTGGCCAGGATGTCGCTCAAAAGCCTGAAACCTGACTGGTCCGCGCCCGCGCGGGTCGAGATCTTCACCCGAACGCCCGGGCACTTGGCCGCTATTTCATTGAACAGCGCAATAAACTTCGGTTCACTGATGAACCCAACGCTGTCCGAGTGGTTCAGCAGGTATTGAAGTTCATCCGGCGCATAGAACACATTGACGGGCACCATCACGGCGCCCGCCTGATTGATCGCAAACCACGAGATGAGGAATTCGGGGCTGGTGGACACCATCAGCGCGATCGCTTGTCCTGCCCCCACGCCATCCGCTATCAAGGCATTCGTGAGCCGGTTGACACGTTCAGAGAATGCGCCGTAACTTAACGACTGGACCTGGCCATCGGCGCCCTCGAACACCACCAATTCCTTGTCGGGATGCAGGCGCGTTTTTTCTTGCAGCAAATCCGGAATGGATTTGGTTCCCGAAATTTCCATGAAGACTGCCTTATGTTGGTGCCGTTAATACGCGTCGGTACGGGTTAGTACGATTTGGGCAAGCCGCACCCAACCTGGGCGATAAAGTTCTTGCTCATCTCGTTGGTAACGGGTGCGAAGATGAGTTGCCGTACGTCGCGGTAGTAACGCTGCATGTGGTATTCCATCGTGAACCCGGAGCCTGCCAGCACCCGCATCCCGCGGTCGGTGGCGCGAAACGCCGCTTCCGAAGCGTAGTACTTGGCCGACGCCGCCTGCACGGAACCTTCCAGTTTTTCGTCCTGCAACCAGGCCGCTTTGTAAGTGGACAGTTGCGCCAGATCGAGTTCGACCAGAGTGTCTGCCAGCTGGTGTTGTACCGCCTGGAACTGGCCGATGGGCCGGCCGAATGCGGTTCGGTCGAGCGCATATTGATTGGCGTCCTCGAAGGCGCCACGGCCCAGCCCGCAACATACCGCCGCGATAAAAATACGCTCGTTGTTCAGCGTGTCGAGAACGGCGTGCCATCCTTTGTTGTGTTTCCCGATCATGGTGCTTTTGTGCACGCGAACATCCTGGTACGCAACCTCGTACGAGTGCAGGAACTTCGAACCCATCTTGACGATCTTGCTGTACTTGATGCCGGGGGTGTCTTTGGGCAAAAGAAACACCGTCAGGCCATGGGACGGCTTGTTGGGGTCTTTCTCGGTGCGCACCACGACAAAGACATGGCTTGCGATATTGATGCCGGTCGTATAGACCTTCGAGCCATTGATGACGAAATAGTCGCCGTCTTCGCGTGCCACGGTTTTGGTGGAACCCAGAATATCGGTGCCGCCATCGGGTTCGGTCATAGAGAGAGCGAAATGGCATTGGCCACTTGCCAGCTTGGGCAAAAACTCCCTGCGCTGTTCTTCGGTGCCGTGGCGCTCCAGCGTGACGGCGCCAAAACATACGTCCAGCCCGTAGGCCAGTGCGACGGTCGAACTGTGGCGCGACAGTTCCTCAAGAACGATCACCTCCTCCATCGCGCCGCCGCCGGTGCCCCCGTATTCCTCGGGGATCGTCGCACCCATCAGGCCAATGTCGGCCATCTTGTCCAGCAGATCCTTCGGAAACTCTTCGTTCTTGTCCCATTCGGCCACACGGTCCTTGGGCATCTCCTTTTC
The DNA here is from genome assembly GCA_025360705.1 of Betaproteobacteria bacterium. GTDB lineage: Bacteria > Pseudomonadota > Gammaproteobacteria > Burkholderiales > Burkholderiaceae_C > CAISIP01. The sequence continues at coordinate 15,390 of JANYBQ010000188.1, forward strand.
CACGAAGCGGCGCACTACATCCTGCAGTGCACGTTGGTCATCGGTAAATCGAAAATCCATGAAATCCCCGTTTGGTTGGCAGTACTTAAAAAAATTGTACCACCAAGTAATAAAATAATTCTTACAGGTTTTCCCGATGGTCAATAATCGGTCTTCAGTGGGTCGCTGTCCGGCTGTCGTTCTCCGATCTGGTTAATCCCGGCCTGGAGGCGGTTCAAATCCAGCCCCGGCCGAGCGTCGGTCGGGCCAAGTCAAAAGGAATCAAAGGCCATGCAATACAAGTCGCTGCTAACCCAACAAGAAGTGGGCGGAATGCTCAATGCCGCGCGAACCGAAGCGCAGAAAAACCAGTGGGCGGTGACCATCGCTATCGTGGACGACGGCGGGCATCCGTTGGCGCTGGAGCGGCTGGACCGGTGCGCGCCCGCCGGCGCTTATGTGGCAATGGAAAAGGCCCGGACGGCGGCGCTTGCGCGCTGCGAGTCGGCGCTGCTGGAACAGCGGATCAACAGCGGGCGCAGCGCTTTGTTGTCATCGCCGTTGGCGGGCATGCTGGAAGGGGGCGTACCGATCGTGATCGAGGGCGAGGTGGTTGGCGCGATCGGCGTTTCCGGCGCCAAGCCGGACCAGGACGCGCAGGTGGCCAAGGTTGGGGCCGCGGCAGTTGCGCACGCCTAGCGCGATGACATAGGTGTTTTACATAGATGTCAAAATCGGCTATATTGCCCGGCGATCGATTGGAAAACGCGATGAAAAGCAATGCACAAGGCCCGCTGAACGGCGTCACCGTCGTTGACCTCGGCCAGATATACAACGGTCCTTACTGCACCTTTCTGATGGCGATGGCCGGGGCAAGGGTAATCAAGGTCGAACCCAGGGGCGGCGAAAACTTGCGGCGGCGCGCCAAAGTGGGCGGTGCGGCGGTGCCGTTCGCGATGCTCAACTCGAACAAGGAGTTCATCACGCTGGACTTGAAGTCGGTACGCGGGAAAGAGCTGTTTCGCGCGATGATCGGCAAAGCCGACGTGTTGATCGAGAACTTTTCGCAAGGCGCCATGGAACGGCTCGGTCTGGGTTACGACAGCCTGAGCCAGATCAATCCGCGGCTGGTGTATGCCTCCGGTTCCGGTTATGGCCGCTCTGGCCCGATGATGAATTACCCCGCCATGGACATTGCCGTGCAGGCGATGTCGGGCCTCATGAGCATCAACGGTTTCGAAGACTGCCCGCCCGTGAAGGTCGGTCCGGCGATAGCCGACTTCATGGGCGGCGTCCATCTGTACGCCGGGGTGGTAACGGCGCTGTTTGAACGCGCCACAACCGGCAAGGGCCGTCTGGTCGAAGTGTCGATGATGGAATCGGTCTATCCCTCCCTGGCGTCCAACCTGGGCTTGTACTACGCGAAGAAGGGACAGGTTTCGGCCCGCACCGGCAACCGCCATGGCGGCCTGGCCGAATCACCTTACAACGTCTACCCCACCACCGACGGCTTCATCGCCATCGTTGCGGCCAGCGACGAACAATGGAACCGGTTGTTGGGCGTTATTGGCCGGACGGAGTTGGTCGGCGACACACGTTATGCCACTTTGGCCGCCCGCGTCGCCCACATGGAAGAAGTCGATGCCGTGGTGGAGGCCTACACCGGCACGCGGACCAGGGCGCAGGCTTTCAAGCATCTGGTGCAAGCCGGTGTGACCTGTGC
>JANYBQ010000248.1 GCA_025360705.1 Betaproteobacteria bacterium
CCGCCAAACTTGGCCGCCAACACGATCGTGATGGCCGCCGTCAACGTCGTCTTGCCATGGTCCACGTGCCCGATCGTGCCCACGTTCACGTGCGGCTTGGTTCGTGAAAATTTCTCTTTTCCCATTTCCTGCTTCTCCAAAGAGCAATGTCAGTGATTACGGTTTAATGTTTCCGGCTTTGCCTGATGTCTGCTCGCACTGACACGAGAGGGCAAAAGCTGAAGACAGATTCAAGACGGCGCGCGGAGCAGAACCTGCTCTGCACGTCGCCCTGAAAGACTCATTTATTTGGCGCGGGCCGCCATGATGGCTTCCGACACGTTACGCGGAGCTTCGCTGTAATGCTTGAACTCCATGGTGTAAGTGGCACGCCCCTGCGACATCGAACGCAGCGTAGTGGAATAACCGAACATTTCGGACAGTGGCACTTCAGCCTTGATGACCTTGCCACCCCCAACCATGTCTTCCATGCCCTGCACCATGCCGCGGCGTGATGCCAGGTCGCCCATAACATTGCCCGCATAATCTTCCGGCGTCTCGACTTCAACCGCCATCATCGGCTCCAGAATCACGGGACTGGCCTTGCGGCAACCGTCCTTGAAACCAAAAATGGCCGCCATCTTGAAGGCGTTTTCGTTCGAGTCCACATCGTGGTAGGAGCCGAAGTGCAAAGTCACCTTGACATCCACCACCGGATAACCCGCCAACACGCCGGTCGTCAGCGCCTCGATGACGCCTTTTTCAACCGCAGGAATGTATTCGCGCGGAACCACTCCACCTTTGATTGCATCGACAAACTCAAAGCCCTTGCCGGCTTCATTGGGCTCGATCTTTAGCACCACGTGACCATATTGGCCCTTGCCGCCAGACTGGCGCACGAACTTTCCTTCGGAATCTTCCACCGTCTTGCGAATCGTTTCACGATAGGCAACCTGCGGCTTGCCAACGTTGGCTTCGACGCCGAATTCGCGCTTCATGCGGTCAACGATGATTTCCAGATGCAACTCACCCATACCGGCGATCAAGGTCTGTCCGGACTCTTCGTCGGTCTTGACACGGAAGGACGGATCCTCCTGCGCCAACCGTTGCAAGGCAATGCCCATCTTTTCCTGGTCAGCCTTGGTCTTGGGTTCGACCGCCTGCGTTATGACGGGCTCAGGGAAAATCATGCGCTCCAACAACACAATGGCTGACGGATCACAGAGCGTTTCACCGGTCGTGACATCCTTCAGGCCGACACAGGCCGCAATGTCGCCAGCCCGGATTTCGCTCACTTCCTGCCGGTTATTGGCGTGCATTTGCACGATGCGTCCAATGCGCTCTTTCTTGCCGCGAATCGGGTTGTAAACACTGTCGCCCTTTTGCAGGACGCCAGAGTAGACGCGCACGAATGTAAGCTGGCCCACAAATGGGTCCGTCATCAGCTTGAATGCAAGCGCGGAGAACTTTTCGCCGTCATCCGCCCTGCGGGTAACGGGTACCTCGTCCTCGTCCATGCCCTTGACGGGAGGAATGTCGATCGGCGAAGGCATGAACTCAATCACCGCGTCGAGCATGCGCTGAACACCCTTGTTCTTGAATGCGGTACCGCACAACATGGGCTGAATCTCGCTGGCAATAGTGCGCGTGCGAATGCCCAGCCTGATCTCGTCTTCCGTCAGGCTGCCGCCTTCCAGGTACTTGTTCATCAACTCTTCGGACGCTTCCGCTGCCGCTTCCACCATCTTTTCACGCCACTCTTCAGCGGACGCCTGCAGCTCCGCCGGAATCTCGCGGTATTCGAATTTCATGCCTTGTGAGGCTTCGTCCCAGATGATCGCCTTCATCTTGATAAGGTCGACCACCCCGGTGAAGTTTTCCTCGGCTCCGATTGGAATCACGATAGGCACCGGATTGGCTTTCAGGCGTAGCTTCATCTGGTCATAAACCTTGAAGAAATTCGCACCGGTACGGTCCATCTTGTTCACAAACGCCAAGCGGGGAACCTTGTATTTGTTGGCCTGACGCCAGACGGTTTCCGATTGAGGCTGCACACCGCCAACGGCGCAATACACCATGCAAGCACCATCCAGGACGCGCATCGAACGCTCGACCTCGATCGTAAAATCCACGTGACCGGGGGTGTCGATGATGTTGATGCGGTATTCCGGCAAGGACGTGTCCATCCCCTTCCAGAAACAGGTGGTCGCAGCCGACGTGATCGTAATGCCACGTTCCTGCTCCTGTTCCATCCAGTCCATGGTTGCCGCGCCGTCGTGCACTTCGCCAATTTTGTGATTCACGCCGGTATAAAAAAGAATACGTTCCGTGGTCGTGGTCTTGCCAGCGTCGATGTGCGCTGAAATGCCAATATTGCGATAGCGTTCGATGGGGGTAACGCGAGCCATGATCAATCCTTGGTTGCTCGATAAATTCAAACTGCCGTATCAACCGCGCCATGGAAACCATGACAGCGGTGGGACTCGGCGGGCGGGAGGCTGATAGGTCGGGGCAAAAGTCAAATCCGCAAGGATTCGACCCCGTCTCCAATCCCCCCGCAGATAGTCGCTGCTAGAAGCGGAAGTGGGAAAAGGCCTTGTTCGCTTCAGCCATGCGGTGAACTTCGTCACGCTTTTTCATGGCGCCGCCTCGGCCTTCCGTGGCTTCCATCAGTTCATTGGCCAGACGCATCGCCATCGATTTTTCGCCACGTTTTCGCGCAGCTTCCTTGATCCAGCGCATGGACAGCGCCAGTCGGCGCACAGGACGCACCTCAACCGGCACCTGGTAATTGGCTCCGCCAACCCGGCGCGACTTCACTTCGACCATGGGCTTAACGTTGTTGATGGCCATCGTGAAGGCTTCAACCGGATCTTTACCCGGGTTCTTTTTCTCGATTTGCTCCAGAGCACCGTAAATAATGCGCTCGGCGACGGCTTTCTTGCCGCCTTCCATGATTACGTTCATGAACTTGGAAAGCTCAACATTGCCAAATTTTGGGTCCGGCAGAATTTCACGTTTTGGGACTTCGCGACGACGTGGCATTTTTCACCTCTTATTGCTTCAGTTGGCGCTTCTTGCGAAACGCCTCAAGGGTTAGGAAACCCTCACTTACTTGACCCACCCGGAAAATCCGGGCTCAGGGTCACTACGCCAGACACCGCCTGCCAAGGCGTTATCGGACACCAATCGGGAAATCATGGCTGCCCCCTGTGGGCAGCGCGCAAGACCAACCGGCCTCGCAAATCTCGCCGAGCTTGATCAGGCCTTCTTGGGCCGCTTCGCACCGTACTTGGAGCGCGACTGCTTGCGGTCTTTAACGCCTTGCAAATCCAGCGATCCACGCACGATGTGATAACGCACCCCGGGCAAATCCTTGACGCGGCCGCCGCGCACCAGCACCACCGAGTGCTCCTGCAAATTGTGACCCTCGCCACCAATGTATGAAATCACTTCAAAGCCGTTGGTCAAGCGCACTTTGGCAACCTTGCGCAAAGCAGAGTTGGGCTTTTTCGGAGTGGTGGTGTAAACGCGGGTGCAAACACCGCGGCGCTGCGGCGAATTCTGCATGGCGGGGCTTTTTGAATTGGTCGTCTCGACCTCGCGCCCCTGACGCACTAGCTGATTGATGGTTGGCATCTAAGCCTCCTAATGACTAAACGCCAACAGCGTTTGTAATGAACGCCCATTTCCGGACGTTCGGTTTGTTAACTAAACGAGGACAAAAACATCACCCGCCCGAAGTTCCGAAAAGCCTTCGATTATAGCCATGGCGGCCTATTCCAACAAGCTGGTGCCATTACTGAGCCTTCTTTATCCAAATTTTCGTATTCCCTATTTGATCCACAACCGTATAGCGTCCCAACCACGGCCGAACACGCCTGCCTGTTCAACCTCATCGAGCGCGACCAGCGGAAATTCCGTTAGAGCTTGGTCACCCACCGATACCTGAAGCGTTCCTACTGTCTGCCCTTTGGTGAATGGTGCCACCAAGGGATCCGGGCGCGCAATTTTGGTGGTGACTTTCGCTGCGGCACCGGCGGGCACTGCCACCACGACCCTCTGAGTACGGCCTAGTTTGAGCGTGGCTTCTTTCCCCTTCCACACAGGCAGCGTGGCGACAGGCTGGTTGGCATCGAACAGCTTGATGCCATCGAATGCGGTGTAACCCCAGTTCAACAGTTTTTGCGACTCGTTGGCTCGCGCGTTTTCGCTCGCTGCGCCCAACACGATGGACAGCAACCTGCGGCTTCCCAGCGCCTCGGGCGAGCCAGCAGCCGCGCCGGCCTGCACCAGATTCGGAAAGCTGCGCCGCGCGGTTGCGATCATGCAGTACCCGGCTGCGTCGGTGAACCCGGTTTTCAACCCGTCCACCGAAGGGTCGCGGTACAACAACAGGTTGCGGTTGTTGTCGTTGGTGACCGGCGTCCCCGCGTAACGGTATTTCTTGATTGCGTAGTACCCCACGTATTCTGGAAAGTCGCGCATCAGCCGGGTGGCCAATATGCTCAAATCACGCGCGGTGGTGGTGTGCCCGGCCTGCGTCAGGCCTTCCGGGTTCTTGTAACTAGTCGATTTCATGCCAAGGGCCTTGGCTTGGTCGTTCATCATCTGCACAAAATGTTCCACCGAGCCGCCCACGCCCTCAGCCAGAGCCACTGTTGCGTCATTACCGGACTGGACAATCAAACCCTTGATCAGGTCCTCTACCGGCACCGTCATTTTCGGATCGATGAACATGCGCGAACCTTCCATCTTCCAAGCGCGCACACTGACCGGCATTGTCTGTTTGAGATCGATTTTCTTGTTGCGCAGGGCGTCGAACACCAGGTAGGCACTCATCAACTTGGTCAGCGAGGCGGGCTCCACGGCCAAATCGATGTCCTTTTCGGTCAGCATCTGATTCGCCGTCACGTCGAACAACAAATACGAGCGTGCGGCGATCTCCGGCGGCTGAGGCGTTTGGGCGACGGCACACACGGACCAGGCGAACGCGATGGCAAAAATAAATGTTTTCATGCAAGGAGTAAGGGCGCCGGCAGACCGCTGTCGCAGCGGCGCGCACGGTCAGAAAGTTGAGTTCAGATGGCGCGTCACCAGACTGCGCAGGAGCGGCAATTGTCCGTGAAAAAAATGGGAAGCACCCGGTATTACTGTAACCGGCAGGTTTTGCGGACGCGCCCAATCCAGCACATCGATCAAGGGCACCGTTTCGTCCTTCTCACCATGGATCACCAACGTGCGGTCAAGCAGATCTGTTGGCAAAGTGGAAACCGCGAAGCGGCTTGCCGCCGTGCCGACCAGCACGATACGTTCGATCCTGCGCGTGCCGTTCAGCGCTTCAACCGCGCGGCTGGCTACAAACGACCCAAAAGAAAATCCAGCCAGAGCCAAAGGCCCGGTCGGTGCGCATTGTGCTGCCACGGCCAACATATCGTCGGTTTCACCGCGCCCCTCGTCGTGAACACCCGCGCTGGTGCCAACACCCCGAAAATTGAAACGCACCGCGCTCCAGCCGCATTGCACAAAAGCGCGTGCAACGGTTTGCACCACCTTGTTTTCCATCGTGCCGCCAAACAGCGGATGCGGATGCGCAATCAGTGCGACGCCACGGGTTGGGTTACCGTCGGGCCGCGCGGGTTCGTCCCGCAAAACCTCCATCTCACCGGCAGGGCCAGCTAACGTCAATTTTTTGGTCGATGCGTTCACAGAATTGGCGCGCGCAGCGAAGCTCTAGCTACCTAAATGGGGCGGCGTCAACAGGCGTTCAACCACCTTGCCGTTCTTCAAATGCGACTCGACGATTTCATCGATATCGCTCGCGTCCAGGTAGGTGTACCAGACCGCCTCGGGATAAACCACGGCGACCGGTCCAGCCGCGCACCGGTCCAGGCAGCCCGATTTGTTGACCCGAACCTTGCCCGGCCCGGAAAGACCTGCCTGCTTGACCAGCTGCTTGCAGCGGTCGAAGCCAGCCTTTGAGCCATTTTGGACACAACACTCCTCGCCAGCTTTGCGTTCATTGAGGCAAAAAAAGATATGCCGCTCGTAATACGACTCGTGGCCCAACGCTATCCTTGTGTTGATTTCGCTCATGCATGGATTCTAATTTTTCCCATCCTGCTCCCAGATTTGGGACAGCAGATAGACCAGGGCGGCATAGGGCCACAACCAGCCCAGCCACTGTGCCAAACCGTGGAACCGGATGAAACGCCCCTGCTCCCAGGTTTGCAGTGTCTGGCTGAAATACGGATCGGCAGGGGCCTGGTTCAGCAGGCTCAAATAAATTCCCATACCCAACAACGCCAAAGCGGCACAAACGCGTCGCGGCACCCACAACAAGACGACGGCCAGCACCGGCGCCACGCCAAGGCCCACCAGCACTGGTGGATGGATCCAGTCCCTTGCGTGTTGCGGGCCATAAGTCAATGCGGCCGACAAGCCGGTCGCGGCCACGCCGACCAGCAGCGTCAGCATCGCAAACACAGCCCGCCTGGCACCGGAACGAACAATGCAATAACCCACCAGACAGGGAATCAGGGCGCCGAGCAATACACACACGAACTCCGCACCGGGGACCAGCGGCTGTAACTCCATGTCTCGCACCGGCAACCAGTTCAGAAACGGCGTGTCTCCCAGCATCTGCGCCAGCTCCGCCTCCATGCGCTCCAACACCTGTCCCAAACCCAGCGGCACCGCAGCGGGAAACAACAGGGCGACCGGCCACAGCGCCAGCAAAACCAGAGCTCCACGCGCGTCAGTCACGAACCAGCGAGCGCGCAAGCGGCTCCAATGGTCGATAGCGCCCAGTCTTTCCAGCCACGAAGCTACCACTGCGCCGCTCCAGCCCCCAAGGAAATTCAACGCTAAATCGACATTTGAGGGAACCCGTGTGGGCAGGTAACTTTGCAGAGTCTCCATGACCAGCGACAAGGCCCCGCACACCAGAGTCGCCAACCAGATAGCGCGCCGGCCGCGGCCGGTACGCCAGGCTGTCAGCGCCAGCAGAAACCCAGCTGGAACATAACCGAGCACGTTGGATAACACGTCAAAACCGGTCCAGTATTTGGGTAGCGGGGCCCAAAGGAATGCCCACGGGACGATGCCCTGATCGCGCCATTCGGTGAACGGGTACAGGCTGGCATATTCAATCAGGCAAATATAGATCAGCGCCAGCGGCCAGGCGGAGGTCTTTTGCATCAGGGTCGGCCGCTTAGAAGGGCTTGACGACCACCAGGACAACCGCTGCCAGCAGCAACACTATCGGCACTTCGTTGAACCACCGGTACCACACATGGCTGCGCTGCCTGCCTCCCTGCCTGAGCTGTTTCAGGAGCACCCCACATACGTGCTGGTAACCCAGCGCCAGCGCCACGATGCCAAGCTTGGCATGCAACCAGCCGTTTCCCGGTCCGCGTCCGAAACCCGGAACACTCCAGTAAACGACCAGCAGCCATATGCCAAACGCCAGTGCGGGCCATGCCAGCAAGACAGTGAAACGGTACAGCTTCGCGGCCATCAGCAATAAACGTTCGCGTTCCGCGATTGAGTCCGGCGCCACCAGCGCAAGATTTACAAATATACGAGGCAGGTAGAAGAGTCCCGCAAACCAACTGGCCACGAACACGATGTGGAACGATTTGACCCAAAGCATGCGGCCAGTTTAGGGCACGCCGGACACCAAAAAAACCCCAGCACGAGGGCTGGGGTGAGAAGCCTTTTTTGCTGTCACACATCAAGGCCCCGCTCAGGGAGGAAAA
>JANYBQ010000308.1 GCA_025360705.1 Betaproteobacteria bacterium
GGCCAGCAATGGACGCCGCCAGCCTTGCGCCGACGCGGTATCGATGGCCGCTGCAATGACCGCAGGGTCGGCACGGCTGGTTTGCAGCAAGACCCCGGCGGCGACCAGCCGCGCCAATGGATCGGCCACGGCTTTCAGGTCGGGCGCCTGCGCACCGGCGCCGGCAAAAGCACGATGCTGCTCCGGCAACAGGGCGGCATCCTTGGCTTGTGCCTTGCCGGCTAGATAGTCGGCATAGGCGCGTTCGTGCGCGGCGGCATCCTGCGCCAGCGCAGTAAAGCCGGCGCAGTCCTCGAACACCAGGCTGGCCACGCGTGTGGCGCAGCGTGCCAGTTCGATGCGCGCCAGCAGATCGGCGCGGCCGGTGCTGGCTACTTCCGAGCGGGCGCGGGCGAACTCGACGGCCTCCACGCTGGTCTTGCCTTCCAGATAAGCCGCCTGCGCGCGCTCCATGGCGCTTTTGGCGTTCATCTGCCAGTCCGGGGTCGGGGGCGTGTTGCCGCAGGCGGCCAGCAGCGCCACCGCCGACAAAACCATCGAACGGGCAAGCGTCGATGCCGGCCTGAATTTGCAAGGCAACGACCGTCTCAGCCCGCACGGAGTCCTTGTTCCCGGCGCTCTAAACAGGCTCATGGCAGCTTGATCTCCGTATCCCGCTTGAACGGCCATTTGCGGTTGATCTCGTTGACAAGTTGTTCTACCTTGCGCAGGCTGGCGTCCACCTCGGCGCGCAGGGTGCCCAGGTCGTTGGTGGCCTCACGGGCGTTGCCAGCTATGGCTTGCGCTTCCACCAGTACGGCGTCGACCTTTTTCAGGCTGTTGCGCGCGTCGGCCAGCAAGCCGTTGAGTTGGACCACGGTGGCCCGGGTCTCGGTCATCACGCCACTCGGGCCAAACACCTGGGTATCGGCCTTGCTGACCATGCCGTCGGTCTTGACGGCGATGCCATCGGCCTTGACCACCAACCCGTCCAGACGCGCCAGCAAGGTGTTGACGCGGTCCAGCGCCAGCGTGAGTTTTTTCGCCTCGGCTTCGCTGCCCAGTATCACGCCCAGCGCGCCGCCCGGACCGTTGAGACGTTCGGTTGCCGTCTGCAAGCTGTGCAGGCTGGCGCCCAGCGGCGCGTCGGAGGCCGTCAGCGCACTCAGGTTGTTGACCAGGTCGCGCACACTGGCAATCATCTTTGGGATCTCGGCCGCCGCATCGCCGCGCAGCACTTTGCGTTCGGCACCGTCGGGCAGCGGCGGGTCGGTCAACACACCGCTGAAGGCGCGGAAGCGAGGGCCGCCCACCAACCCGTTTTCCATCGTGAACACACTCGATGTGCGCAACCAGTGCGCGTCCTTGCTGGGCACGTTGACGATGATGCGCGCATTGCCGTCGCCAGACAGTTCGATACGGCCCACACGGCCAATCGGAAAACCCGAAAACGTCATGTCCATGCCTACCACAACGCCTTCGGAGTCGTCGGCTATCAGCACCAGTTCCTGCGTGCGCTCAAAGGCGCCGCGCGCATACATAAGGTAGGCCACGGCACCGGCCACCAGCAACACCATTACCACTACCAGCAGCCTGGCTTTGAGCTCCAGGTTGGGTACCGGCGGGGGAATGGATTCGGGTTGGTCAGCCATCGATAAACAGTGGGTATAGGGTCAGTAGTAGTTGCCGACCAGCGACAGAACTTCGATCGTCAGCAACAGCGCGAACACGCGCCCGAGCTGGGCGATGTTGTCCAGTTTGCGTGCGGTGGCGCCAGTGCCGGGGTGGGGAATAGGCGCGATCGGCAATATCGCCACCGCCAGGCTGAAGAACAGGGCTTTAAGCGCAAAAATCAAGGTCACGGCCGGGTTGAAAACCTGCCCGACCGAACGGGTGTAATCGTCAAAGCCCCACTCGGTAAAACCGTACACCGTAAGGTAGGTCAGCACCAGCGCCAGCACACAGCTCAGCGCCGCCAGCAGGGCCACGGCAAACACGCCGGCCACCACACGCGGCAGCAGTTCGTCACGCGCCGGGTCGCCTCCCCCACGCCACATGGCCATCAGGCTACCCTGGGCGCGCAGGGCAGCCACCTCCTCGCCGCCCGGCATGGTGTAACGCAGCGCCACGAACAGTGCCACCAGCAAAGGCAGCAGCTCGATCACCAGCGAACGTACCAGCACGTCCAGCGCGTATCGCGACAGTCCATAACTCGAAGCGGTGGCCACCACGATACGGATGATCACCAGGCTGACCAGCGCCGAGATGACCGAGAAAGCGGGCAAAAACGGCGCCGTAGCCGCATGGATGTGGCGGTACATGACGCGGCGCTGGCTGCGCCGGTAACTCGACGGCGACAACACCAGCACCAGCATCTGCGCGCCGAAATGCACCACTATCCACCAGCCGGCGCTCCAGCGTAGCAAGCCGCGACCCCAATCGGTGGGGATGACCCCCACGCTTGTCACTGCGTGTACTGCGCTGCCCCCCGAGGGGGCCGCTTTTTCCTTGGGACGGCCCGGCGGAAAAATGGCCCTCCCACTTTTTGCGCTATCGGCGTCGCTCATTGGCTCAACGCCCCGGTCGCTTCGGCCGCGGTCATGGTACGTGCGCCACGCGCACGCGCCTGCTGTAGAAATCTCTCCCCCGCGGCTTCGAAACCGGGGATGGAACTCATGCAGTCGGTCAGAAAAATGGTGTTGCGCAGCCGCGAATCGTCCATCTGCGCCAGCATGTCGTCGCCGGATGCGGCGACACAGTGGCTGAGCGCTTCGCCGACCACCACCAGCACTTCGTCGCCGGAACCCAGACGCGCCATGAGTTCGGAATTGTTGTGGGTACGGGGGTCATCGACGCGCGGCACCTCGGCGCGAAACGCGCTGTACTGCTCGGTCATGGGGTTGCGGCCCTTGAGTACCTTGTCGCAGGTGCGACCGCTGGCCAGCTCCCATTGGGCGATGCGGCCCGCCACCGCGGGGTGGATGTTGTGGCCCCAGTCGCCCACCACGCAATGCACCGGCCATGCCATCAGCCGGCGTTCACCGGCGGCTTCCAGCGCCACCAGATACGCCATCACTTCCGCCAGACGGGCACGGTGGCGCGGAAGGTACTTTTCCCTGCGCACGTCGTCGGCAAGTATCTGGGTGAACGGCGCAACCTCGGCACCGTCCGACGTCACCCAGAACGGGGTCCGTTCAATACCCACGCTGGCGTGGGAATCCAGCGTCACCACGATGTCGTCGATGCGCGAGCGCATGGCGTCCATAAAGGTCGCCAGCCGCTGCATGTCGGCGCTGGCGCCAGGCACCGGCAGGCTCGCGCCGGATATATCCATGAAATCGTTTTGGGGATCGATGACCAGCAGTCGGATGCGGTTCATTGCAGGTGGGTTGATGACGTAAAGGTTTTACTGGCTGGGCGGGTCGCTATCGTAGCCCAAGGCCCACTGCACATGTTCGCGCACCAGCGCGCTGTCGTCCAGCGCGCGCTGGCGCAAGGCATCTTCCAGCACCGGGTCAGGCGCTACGCGCAGGGCGTTGCCCAAAGCCACCGCGATATTGCGCAGCCAGCGTTCATGGCCGATGCGCCGTATCGCGCTGCCTTCGGTATGGTGCAAAAACCCGGCTTCGCTCCAGCCGAATAGCTGCACCAGTTGCGCCCCTGCCAGGCCGGCGCGCGGGTCGAAATCCGGCAGGCTGCTGCGTTTGGCAAACCTGTTCCAGGGGCAGATCAGCTGGCAATCGTCGCAGCCGTAAATGCGATTGCCGATCAGCGGGCGCAACTCAAGCGGGATGGTCCCCGCATGTTCGATGGTCAGGTAAGAAATGCAACGGCGTGCATCGAGTTTGCGTGGTGCCACGATGGCCTGCGTGGGACATACGTCGATACACGCCTGGCAGGTGCCGCAATGGTCGTCCACTGGGGCACTGGGCGGCAGCGCCAGGTCGAGGTAAATCTCGCCCAGAAAAAACATCGAGCCCGCCTCGCGGTTCAGCACCAGCGTGTGTTTGCCGCGCCAGCCCTGGCCGCTACGTGTCGCCAGTTCGGCCTCCAGCACCGGCGCCGAGTCGGTAAACACGCGGTAACCCAGGCTGCCCACCGCGCCCATGATTTGCTCACTAAGCCGTTGCAGCCGCTGACGAAGAACCTTGTGGTAGTCGCGGCCGCGCGCATACAGCGACACCACGCCTTGCCGCGACCGATCCAGCCGTGAGAATTCGATACCTTGCCAGCCGTCGGGTGTACTGGCGGGCAGGTAGTCCATTCGCGCCGTAAGCACGCTCACGGTGCCCGGCACCAGTTCGGCCGGCCGCGCGCGTTTTAGGCCATGCGCCGCCATATACGCCATCTGTCCGTGGAAACCCTGTTGCAACCACGCCAACAAACCAGGCTCCGCGCTCGATAAATCGATACCACTCACGCCAATTTGGGAGAATCCCAGTTCACTGCCCCAAAGCTTAATTTGAGAAACCAATTGACTGCCATCGATGTGCAAGCGGGTGTTGATCACCATGCGATTGTAAAAAGCCTGGTCTGGAAGGACGAAACCGCGACCCAGTTGTTTGCCGCGGCGCTGTCCGCGCAGGCGGCACTGCGCAACTGTTATATCGAGTTGCACGGTGAACTGGGCGCCGGAAAAACCACGCTGGTGCGGCATCTGCTACAGGCGCTGGGCGTGACGGGACGCGTCAAGAGCCCGACCTATTCGCTGCTGGAACCGTACCAACTGACCCACACGCCTTCCAGCCCGACACCGCTGCAAATCTGGCACTTCGACTTCTACCGTTTCAACGACCCGCGCGAGTGGGAGGATGCGGGTTTCCGCGACATTTTTGCAAGTGTCGGGCTAAAGCTGGCCGAATGGCCGGACAAGGCCGCGGCGTTTGTTCCGCGCGCCGACCTGGTGCTGCGAATCGAGGTGCAGCCCGACAATGCGCGCCAGGTTCAGCTGGTCGCCCAGACCCCCATCGGGGCCGAATTGCTGGCAGCTATTTCCGCATGAAGCGCCGCGATCTGTTGCAATCGGGGACCCTGGTTCTGCTGCTGGGCGCGGCCCAGATCGCGCGCGGCGCCAGCATCGTTGCGGTGCGCGTCTGGCCCGCGCCCGACTACTCGCGCGTGACGATCGAGTCGGACCGGGCACTCAAGGCAAGCCAGTCTTTTATTCCCAACCCGCCCCGGCTGGCGGTGGATATCGAGGGCCTGGACCTGAACCCGGCGCTCAAGGAACTGGTGGCCAAGGTGCGTTCCGACGACCCGACCATTGCCGGCATACGGGTCGGTCAGAACGCTCCGAACGTGGTGCGCCTGGTGATAGACCTGAAACAGGCGGTATTACCGCAGGTATTCAGCCTGCCACCGGTCGCGGCATACCGGCACCGGCTGGTGTTCGACCTGTATCCGACCGCCGTGGTGGACCCGCTGGAAGCCTTGATCGCGGACCGGCTCAACGACAAGGACAACCGGCCGCTGTCCGCCGTGAACCCGGCCGCGGCGAGCGCGGCTTCCCCTGCTGTCAGTGCAACGTCTGGCGCCCATGACCCGCTGGGCGAATTGATGGCGCAGCGTGACCGCAAGACTGAAGCTGCAGCCACGAATGCAAGCGCCGCACCTCGAGCGACAGCGCCCGCCAACCCGCCAATTGCAAGCGCACCGACGACCACTCCGGGCCGCGCCGCAGTGGCGCCCCAAGCCACCGCGACAAACCAGAACCCAGCGCCGGCACGTACCGACCGCCTGATCATCATTGCGCTGGACCCGGGCCACGGCGGTGAAGATCCAGGCGCGACCGGGCCGGCCGGCACGCACGAGAAAGACGTGGTGTTGAAGATTGCGCATCTGATGCGCGAACGTATCAACGCCACCAGCATCAACGGCAACCCGATGCGGGCTTACATGACGCGCGACTCGGACTTTTTCGTGCCGCTCAATGTGCGCGTCCAGAAGGCGCAGCGCGTCCAGGCCGACCTGTTCGTGAGCATCCACGCCGATGCATTTTTTACGCCGCATCCACAAGGCGCGAGCGTGTTCGCGTTAAGCCAGGGCGGCGCCTCCAGCAGCGCCGCGCGCTGGATGGCCGCCAAGGAGAACAAGGCCGACCAGATCGGTGGCCTCAACGTGGCGGCCAAGGACGCCGAGGTAAAACGCGCGTTGTTCGACATGAGCACGACGGCCCAGATCAAGGACAGCCTGGTGCTGGGCGGCGCGATGTTGGGCGAGATAAAACGCGTCGGCAAATTGCACAAGGGCAGCGTCGAGCAGGCCAGCTTCGCGGTGCTCAAGGCACCCGACATTCCAAGCGTGCTGGTCGAGGCCGCGTTTATCAGCAACCCGGAAGAAGAAGCCAAACTCAACAGTGACGAATACCAGCAGCAGCTGGCCGACGCCCTGATGCGCGGCATTCAGCGTTACTTCGCGCGCAACCCGCCGCTGGCGCGCAGCCGCTCGGTTTGAGCCACTGGTCCGGGCGACCGGCTGCTGCGACATGCCGAAATTCGAGAGAACATGCGTGCTTGAACTGCTGAAACCGATGGCGGGGGAGAACGGGTGCGGGTACGGGTCCGGGTACGAGTGCTCGCAAGCCGCGGACGCCGGGGTGAATGCGCCGCCGAACAGAGCGACGGCAGTTCTCAGGGCGAGGTCGTCGGTCATATCGTTCTTGCGGCTTAGTTCAACGTTTGAGTTGAGCGGCTCGC
>JANYBQ010000321.1 GCA_025360705.1 Betaproteobacteria bacterium
GCCTTCACCGTAACCGACGTAACCCGGAGGGGCGCCTTTGAGCGTGGAGACGGTATGCGCCTCCTGGTATTCGCTCATGTTGATGGTGATCAGATTCTGTTCCCCGCCGTACAGCGCTTCGGCCAGTGCCAGTGCGGTTTCGGTCTTGCCCACCCCCGAAGTACCCGCCAGCATGAAGACGCCGATCGGCTTGTTGGGGTTGTCCAGCCCGGCACGCGACGTCTGGATGCGCTTGGCGATCATCTCCATCGCATGGTCCTGGCCAATCACGCGCTGCGCCAGCAAGGAACCGACCTTGAGAATGGTCTCCATTTCGTTGCGCGCCATCCGGCCGACCGGGATACCGGTCCAGTCGCCCACCACTGCGGCCACCGCCTGGTAATCCACGGTCGGAAGGATCAGCGGTGTTTCGCCTTGCAGCGCGGTCAACTTGTCCTGCACGGTCTTGAGCTGCGCCAGTTGGCTGGCGCGTTCCGCTTCCAGCTCAATGTCGGTGGGCTTGGCGGAGTCGGGCATGGCTGCCTCGGCTGCGGCTTCCAGCGCACTCGCGGTACCTTCAACCGGGCGAATGCCGGAACGCAATTTGGCGCGCAGCGCCAGCAGCTCATCCACCAGGCCGCGCTCTTCGGTCCAGCGCGCCTCCAGCGTCACCAGACGGGTGCTCTCGGTGGCGAGGTTTTCGTTGACTTCGGTCTCGCGTTTGCCGATGTCGATGCCGATGGCTTTCTCGCGCGCGATGATGCCCTGCTCCACCTCCAGCGACTCGATACGCCTGCGGCAATCGTCGACTTCGGCTGGGGTGGCGTGCAGGCTCACGGCAACCCTGGCACAGGCGGTATCAATCAGGCTCACCGATTTGTCGGGCAACTGGCGCGCCGGTATGTAGCGGTGCGACAGCTTCACGGCCGCCTCCAGCGCCTCGTCCAAAATCTGCACCTGGTGGTGTTTTTCCATCGTGGAGGCCACGCCGCGCATCATCAGGATGGCGCGTTCCTCGCTGGGTTCGTCTACCTGTATGGTCTGAAAACGCCGCGTCAGCGCCGGGTCTTTTTCGATGTGTTTCTTGTACTCGGCAAAGGTGGTGGCACCCACCGTGCGCAAGGTGCCACGCGCCAACGCCGGCTTGAGCAAATTGGCGGCGTCACCGGTTCCGGCGGCTCCGCCGGCACCTACCAATGTGTGGGTTTCGTCAATGAACAGGATGATCGGTTGGGGGCTGGCCTGCACCTCGTCGATGACCGAGCGCAGGCGTTGTTCGAACTCGCCCTTCATGCTGGCCCCGGCTTGCAACAAACCCACATCCAGCACCAGCAATTTCACGTCCTTCAAAGCCGGCGGTACATCGCCGCGCGCGATGCGCTGGGCAAACCCTTCCACCACGGCGGTCTTGCCGACCCCGGCTTCGCCGACCAGGATCGGGTTGTTCTGCCGGCGCCGCATCAAGATATCCACAACCTGTCGAATCTCGTCATCGCGGCCTACGATCGGGTCCATCTTGCCGCTGCGCGCCTGTTCGGTCAGGTCGGTGGTGAACTTCTTCAGCGCCTCCTGTTTTCCCATGGCCGCCGGCGCAATCGCGCCACTGGACTCGCCCGGAGCACCGCTGCCGACCGACGATCCGTCAGTGGCTCCCTGGCCGTCTTCCGGCGAACCAGTCACGATCTTGGCCAGCGTTTCACTGAGCTCGTCCGGTTTGACTTTCTCGAACTGGCGCGAAATCGCGAACAATGCGTTGCGCAGGAAACTGGTCTTGAGCATGCCCAGCAGCACATAGCCGGTGCGTACCGCGCTGTCGCCGAACATCAGCGACCCGTAGACCCAGCCGCGCTCTACGGCATTGGTGATGTTGTCGGAAATATCGGAGATCGATGTCGCGCCACGTGGCAGGCGGTCCAGTGCCGCGGTAATGTCCTTGGCCAGGGCCGATCCGTCGAGCTTGAAGTGCTGGATGATGCGGTGCCAGTCGGAGTCCTGGCTCTGCAGAATTTGCGCCACCCAATGCTCGAGTTCGACATACGGGTTGCCGCGCAGTTTGCAAAATACCGTTGCGCCCTCAACCGCTTTGTAAGCCAGGTTGTCGAGCTTGCCAAAAACGGTGACGCGATTGATCTCGGCCATGGTGTTCCTTTCGATAGTTGTTATGAAATCTTCAAGTGGTCACACCGGGTGTAGCCGCCCTTGGCGCAAGCACCAATTCAGCGGTACGTTGGCGGTCTTTCATGCTCAGCCAGGAGGTCCAGCCCAGCCGGCCATGCTGGCCCAAACGGCAGGGCTTGACCTGATCGGGTTTCAATCCGAGTTGGAGGTCCCATGCCAGCTCAAGCCCGATGTATTGTTCGACCAGCGCCTTGACCGCCGGCAACGCCTTGCCTTGTGGCAACAGGCTCTCGAAAACTTCAAGGTCCAGCGGCCCCACATGCACACGGAAGTTGTGCTGGCGGTCCCATACCATCTGTCCCAGCACCGCGCCACCGCCCAGTGCCGTGCTGGGATTTTTCCGGCGCGCGGCGCTGCCGCCGATACGGCTGCGTTCGCTCTTGGGCAATTCAAGCCAGGTGCCCACGAACTGTTCCACCCGGGCCGGCCGGCGCAGGTAACCCGACAACACCGACGCAAGGCCATCCGCATTGCGTACCTGCCTGGAAAATATGCCGGAAAAATGAAGCTTGACGTGATCGGGCGCGGCGTCGCGTCCCAGTTGTACCGGCTCGCCAATCCCCAGCAGGGAACCGACATAGGCGCCAAAACGGTCATCGCCCGGGCGGTCCAGCCCGACGGTCGGTTGCGCCTGCGCCCAGGCGCGGTAGAACAGCAGCAGCAGACGATGGTGAAACATGTCCGCGAACCGGGCAAACGTCCCATCTCCGTGGTGAATCTGGCGCTGCCGCGCGTACTCGGTCAGGTGGTGCGGCAGCGGGCCATTGGGGCCGAACAGCCCGAAGAAACGTACCTCGATCCGCGGCTTGCTGGCCGCGGTGGCGGCTACCACCGCGTGCAGCGGACTTGGCGCAAATGACAGGTCGGCCGTCTGCCCCAGGCGGATGGGTTCGTCGGCGGGCCGGCGGGCGGTGCCGAAACGCGGTTGGTCCGGAAACTGGTTTTCAATCAGCCGCATCGCCTGGAAAAAGTCGTAGCGCCACGGCTCGGCGGCGATGCGCTGCAAGGCCGGAGTCGGGGTCAAAGAATCGGCCGCGCCCCGCATCGCGGCCTCCCCACCATGATCTCGCCCCGTGTCATCGAGCGCACACGGGTTTCGGTAAAACTGTTGATCGACACGTGGCGCGCGAAAAAGCGCTCGAGAACGCAGCCCAGCAAAAACGCGCTCGATCCCTGGAAGGCCAGCTCATCCACCCCCAGTTCGAGCTGGACGCCACGCCCAAAGGCAATCGGTCCGGGCATCGGCAAGCGCCGCACGATCTGCCGTTTGGTAACCGAGCGCAGGCCGTCGATCTGCCGCTGGTGCACGGCATCGCCTTCGTCCGCGTGCAGCCGCAACATCTGCCGCAGCGCGTCGGCGCCTTGTTCCTGATTGGTATCGAGCAGCGACAGATGGTTCAGCGTCAGCTGGTTGATCAGGCGCCATGCGGCACGGCCTTCGGCACTGGCCGATCTGGGGCGGGAAGGGCCCTTGATCACGCGGATCGAGGCCACCGGCGCGGACTGGTTCAGCGTCAGATCGCTGCCAGCACCACCGATGGGCATCAGCAACGGTAGATCGCGGTTGGAACACAGCGCGGCGACACCGACCTGCTGCAAGGTTTCGGCGTAAGGAGCCTCTTGCGGATCGACCAGGGAAATGAAAACCTCGCTGCCGATGCAGCGCGAACCGCGGATCTTGTCCTCGGGCCAACGCAAAGATGGACCGCGTTCTTCCTATATCGGCAGCGAGGTTTTCATTTCCCTGGTCGATCCGCAAGAGGCTCCTTACGCCGAAACCTTGCAGCAGGTCGGTGTCGCCGCGCTGTGTTCC
>JANYBQ010000347.1 GCA_025360705.1 Betaproteobacteria bacterium
AGATCGATGCGCAGTGCACCCGGTTGCTGTGGATTGGACGCGAGCGCACGGTAAAAACGTTCGAGGGATTCTTCGACATGATTGGTGCCGATCTGTCGGGCAAGATTGAGTTCGTCTGCTCCGACATGTGGAAACCCTACCAGTTCGCCTTACTTGCCTACCACATGCTCACTGCTGGTTGGCACAATTACCTCGGCCTTCAGCCGTAGATACTGTCGCGCCGGCCAATGTCCACCACCAGTATCAACATCCGCTTTTCCGCCATGCTGAAAATGACTCGATAGGAACCCACGCGCAGACGCCATCGCCTTTTCAGGTCATGCATCAGGGGTTTGGCGAGTTCGCCTGGGTCTTGCAAGGCCAGGAGCTCCTGCAACTTGGCTTTGATGGCTCGCTGGGTCTTGCCGTCGAGCTGGCGAAAGGCCTTGGCCGATGCGTTGTTGAACTCTACAGATCACATTGCGCGAACAGGTCCGCGGCCCTGACGTTGCGTTTACCTTTGCTCTGGCGTTCGGCGGTGTCGGCGGCTTTTATGTCTGCACTGTCCTCCAACCACTGGACAATTATTTTCTCGGCCTTGCGGTTGAGGGACAGGTGCGCGGAGGGGAAAGCCGCACGCAGTTTCTGTGCCGCCTGTCCGCTCAAAGTGATTTGAATTTCTTCGCTTTGCATGGTCGTTCCCTCCGCCGAGCCGTCATTCTAAGTCCCAAAGTCACAAGCGTTTTTCCTTCTACAAAGTGAAACGGCACCAAGCACTGGCGCGCCTTTGCAGGCTGTTGGGTGCAGCGAAACACCCAACGCTTTGACCGCTGACACGATTCGCAAAAGTCGCCGAGGCGAAGACCTGTTCAGCGCTGCCAGCGCGTCCGACCTGTTCAAGCAGTGCGGTATTTGATGCGTTTTCCAAGCTACGCGATACAATTTAAGTTCTTGTATCGCAAAGGTGTCCGTTATGCCTATTTCACTCCGTTTGCCCGAAGACCTTGAAACGCAAATCGCGGGCTTTGGCGCGCGCCAGGGCATATCGAAGTCCGCCGTTATCGTGCGCAGTATTCACGAATTTCTGGCCAAGCATGCCCAGCCTTCGTCGCTTCAAATTTATGAGGAAGTGATGCGCGAAGCAGAGGGTCAACGCGACGATGCCAAGTACGAAGCGCTGGAGCAGCGCCCGCTCAAGCTTGCGGTGCGAAAGGCGATTCGGCGCAAGCACGCCCAGCGCTCCAAGCTGGCCAAACCGGCGCTGACAACACCACCCGATCGCGCCGGCAAGCAAGCATGAACACGCTTGCCGACTCGGGCTACTTCATCGGGTTGTTCAATCCCAAAGATCACCACCACGCGCGTTGCAAAGCGTTTTTTTCAAGTTACGCCGGCCAGACCACTACTACATGGGCCGTGTTTACCGAAGTATGTGCCCTGTTGGCGCACAGTAAACAAAAAGCCTTTTTCGCCTGGGCCGCCAAAACCCAGGCCCTGGGGCATTTACGCATCGAGTGCCCACCCCCGGATGCGGTAGCCGCGCTGTGGCACATGATGGACAAATACCAAGACCTTCCGATGGACTTTTGCGACGCAAGCTTGGTGTACCTGGCCAGCAGCCTCAAGATTCACCGCATTGCCACGACCGATGCGCGGGATTTTTCGGTCTACCGCTTGCCGGGCAATCGACGCTTTGTACATGTGTTGGACGGCTGATTGTGGTCGCGCGCCGCATGGGCCTGCGGATGATGGCGCAAGGCAAGGCTTATTTCGTCAGCCCCAGCGCGTCCCAAAGAAACTGGTACGAGATCTCGCGGCGCCCTTGCTGCGCTGCTTGTTGCGCCTCGCCGTCCTGATAACTGCGCAGCAGGCCTTTGACGCGCTCCAACCCGGACGAGCTGCGCATCGCCTGTCGCGGTGACTGGTCGCCCAGCACCGGAATAGGTTCGTCAGCCCATTTGGCGTAGTTGCGATGGATGAAGGTTTCCATCACAGCCGCCATGGTTTCAGGATCCAGGCCCGGCGGCAGAGCCGCGCTCTGCGCCGCGGATGGTTTTACCGCACCGGCTTTCGACAGCATGCCCTTGGGGTCCGACACCTCCCGCAAGCGGAACTTCACCGAGTCGCCGGCCAATGCGTCGAACCAGGCCCGGCCCCGCTCGGCCAAGCCCGCGGTCTGGTACGTCACGGAAACGCGCCGCCCACGCGTCGCGGATTCAATCCTGGCCTGCGAGCGCCTTAGTCCGTCCGCGCCGTCTTTCAGAAGGTCCCAGCCCGAATCGCGATCTCCGTCCACATCGGGTTGCGCGGCCAGCGCGCGGGTGAGTACATCCCAGTCCAGCACATCGTAGTGGTCGGTGTGGAATAGCAGCGGCTCGCCGCTGGCGCCGTGCATGATCTCAGGCAACGGCGCGGGCATGAGGTACTGCTCCAGCCAGCCATCCATAATCTCCATGCCGACCTCCAGGACCTCGTATTCGTCTGGTTCGTCTGGTTCGACGGGTTCGGTCATCCGCCCGCGCAAACGCTCCTGCACGACCCGCCCGCTCCATGCGGCGAACGGATAAATCGCCCCGGAGAGTTGGTGTTGCCCCGCCACCTGCATCACGCGCGCGCCTATCTGCATGCCCACCCGCAGCGAACGGCTGCCCGCATGCTCAGTCACAAGCAGAGGTGGCAGCTCGGTGTCGAGCGCGTCGCACAAAGTGATGCTCTCGCCGGGCACTACTTCGGTAATGTCGTAAAGACGCAGCGGCCGGGTTGAAAGCTGTTCCAGCCAGCCGCGTTGCCCCGCAGTGAGCAGCGGGCCATCGGGGCCGACCAACAACTCCGCCACCCGCTGCTGTTTACCCTTGACCTGGATGTCGCCCTCGGCCAGCAGCCACTCGGTAAAGTTGAGCTGAATCTGCTCCCACACAGGTTCGTTCAATGTCATTAACACCTCGCGTGCTTTTTCCTCCTTGGCCTCGTCGTCGGAGAGATCGAGGATGGCATCGTCGATTGCCGTGTCCAGGGCAGTGGCAAAAGCCTTGCGGTAGTGCTGGGCCAGCCACGCCACCGCGCGCTCCACCGCGCCCTCATGCGCGTCAGACGCAGGCGCGGCAGGTGCCGCGGGCCGGCCGCAGCAATGCTTGTATTTCTTGCCGCTGCCACAGGGGCAGGGGTCGTTGCGGCCAATTTTTCGATTCACAACAAAAAGTTCCTGAGCAACGCATGCCCGTGTTCGGTCAGGATCGATTCCGGGTGGAACTGTACGCCCTCGATGCGCAGCTCTTGCGGCATCGTCTGGTGGCGCACGCCCATGATCTCGCCGTCATCGGTCCAGGCCGTCACGGCCAGTTCAACGGGGCAAGTGGCGCGTTCTATCGCCAGCGAGTGGTAGCGGTTGACGGTGAACTTTTCCGGCAACCCGGCGAACACACCCTCTTGCGTGGTGGTGATGACCGAGGTCTTGCCATGCATCAGTTCCCTGGCGCGCACGATGTTGCCGCCCAGCGCCGCGCCTATGCTCTGGTGCCCCAGGCACACACCGAGTATCGGCAGCTTGCCCATGAAATACTGGATCGCCGCTACCGAAATGCCCGCCTGTGCCGGTGCGCACGGGCCAGGCGAGACCACCAGCCGGTCAGGCTTGCGCGCAGCGATTTCCGCTACGCTGATTTCATCGTTGCGAAACACTTCAACGTCCGCACCCAGCTCGCCGAAATACTGGACGATGTTGTAGGTGAAGCTGTCGTAGTTGTCGATCATCACAAGCTTGATCATGATGCCCCCACGTTTGTCACTGCGTGTACTACACTGCCCCCCGAGGGGGCGCTCGCTAGCTTGAAGCGGTTCTGCGCGGCGCGGCTCATTCCAGCCCCTCCTCAACCAGTTCGGACGCGCGCAGCAAGGCACGCGCTTTGGCTTCGGTCTCTTTCCACTCCAGCTCGGGCACCGAGTCGGCTACAACACCGGCAGCGGCCTGCACGTACAACATGCCGTCCTTGACGATGCCGGTACGAATCGCGATCGCCACGTCCATGTCGCCGGCGTAGCTGATGTAACCGCAGGCGCCGCCATACAGGCCGCGTTTGCTGGGTTCGAGCTGGTCGATCACCTCCATCGCGTGCACTTTGGGCGCGCCGGTCAAGGTGCCGGCCGGGAAGGTGGCCTTGAGCACATCCATATTCGTCATGCCGTCGTTCAGGATGCCTTCGACATTACTCACGATATGCATCACATGGCTGTACCGCTCGACCGCAAAAGCCTCGGTCACCTTGACCGTGCCGATTTTGGCGATGCGCCCGATGTCATTGCGCGCCAGATCGATCAGCATCACGTGTTCGGCGCGTTCCTTCGGGTCGTTCACCAGTTCGACTTCCGCCGCCTTGTCGGCCTCCAGTGAGGCCGCACGCGGACGGGTTCCAGCCAGCGGACGGATGGTGATTTTCTGCCCCTCTTCGGTACGTTCCTGGCGCACCAGGATCTCCGGACTGGCGCCCACCACATGGAAGTCCCCGAAGTGGTAGTAATACATGTAGGGGCTGGGGTTGAGCGAACGCAACGCCCGGTACAACGACAACGGCGACTCGGTGTACCGCTTTTTTATGCGCTGGCCCACTTGCACCTGCATGAAGTCGCCCGCCTCTATCATGGACTTGGCGCGCTCCACGGCGGCAATGTAGTCAGGCTTGGAAAACTCGCGTTCGGCCGGGTAACCCTGGGTCGGTTTGACAATCGGCGCACTGACCGAATACTTGAGCTGCTCCTTCAGGTCGCGCAGGCGCTTCTTGGCATTGCTGTAAGCCTCGGCCTGTGACGGATCGGCATACACGATCAGGTACAACTTGCCCGACAGGTTGTCGATCACGGCCAGCTCTTCACAATGCAGCAGCAGGATGTCGGGGCAGTCCAGCGTATCCACCGGGCACGACAGCGCCAATTTTTTCTCGATATGGCGCACAGCGTCGTAACCAAAATAGCCCGCCAGTCCGCCGCAAAACCGTGGCAGGCCCGGGCTCAACGCCACCTTGAAACGCTGCTGGTAAGCGGCAATAAAATCGAGTGGGTTATCGCGGTTGATTTCCACCACCACGCCATCGGTCACGACCTCGGTCGTTGAGTCCGTTCCGAAACCACGCACACGCAACAGGCTGCGCGCCGGCAAACCGATGAAGCTGTAGCGGCCAAACCTCTCACCGCCGACCACCGACTCCAGCAGAAAACTGTATTTGCCGCCGCCTTTGGAAAAGGCCAGCTTCAGGTACAGCGACAGGGGTGTTTCCAGGTCCGCAAAAGCTTCCACCATCAGGGGAATGCGGTTGTAGCCAAGCTGGGCCAGGCTCTTGAATTCAAGTTCGGTAATCACGGAACGCCTTTCAATTCGACAGCGCACCGCAAGGGGCGGGCTGCATTCGCATTCAGGTAAACGTGCCTTGGAACAAGGCGCTTATGCGATGCGGTGAATCGGGTCAGTCAGAGAGAGTCGGCCCGTGCCAGTCAGCATCGCGGCCCGGCACGTTGGGCGGTTCGAAATCAGGCGAATCGCGTCAGCGTACGGGCTGGCAAAGCGGTCGTGGTACGCCAGGGCCAGGCTCCCCGGTCGCTACAACCCGTGATGTCGATGCGGTGAATGAACATGCTGGCAGTGTATCAAAGCCCGCAGCGCCGCCCGTGGTTTGCCCGGTGATTCAACGCAGCGCCGCGCGCATTTGGTCGATCACGGCGCGGTAGTCGGGTTGCCCGAAAATCGCGCTGCCCGCCACAAACGTGTCGGCGCCGGCATCGGCCGCGCGCCGGATGTTGTCCACCTTGATGCCGCCGTCCACTTCCAGCCGTATGTCCTTGCCACACGCCGTGATGCGCCGGCGCACGGCCTCTATCTTGCGCAGCGCCGAGTCGATGAAACTCTGACCGCCGAAGCCGGGATTGACGCTCATGATCAACACCAGGTCGATGTCGTCGATCACCCAGTCCAGCACGTCCAGCGACTGCGCCGGATTGAACACCAGGCCGACCGTGCAGCCTTTGGACTTGATCGCCTGGATGCTGCGGTGCACGTGATGCGTGGCGTCCGGGTGAAAACTGATCTGGTTCGCGCCGGCATCGGCGAATGCCGCTGCCAGGTCGTCCACCGGCTGCACCATCAAATGCACGTCGATCGGCACCCTTGCACCCTGCGCTGTATGGGCATGCGGTTTGAGCGCGGAGCAGATCATCGGGCCGAACGTGAGGTTGGGCACGTAGTGGTTGTCCATCACGTCGAAATGGATCCAGTCCGCGCCGGCGGCGATCACGTCTTTCAGTTCTTCTCCCAGGCGTGCAAAGTCGGCTGACAGGAGCGAGGGCGCGATGCGGTAAATCATGGCAAAGGGGTCTTGAATTGGAAGTGAGCCGCCGCCGTTATTTTCGCAGGTAGCATTGCGGCATGGCCAAGTACCAGTTTCATGTCGAAGTCCTGCCGCGTTTCCTGTCCGACCAGTCGGCGCCGGCACAAGGACATTTTGTGTTTTCTTACACCATCACCATCAGCAATACCGGTGAGGTCGCGGCGCAGTTGATTTCGCGTACCTGGAACGTCAACGACGCCAACGGCCATACCGAAAAGGTAAAAGGGCTGGGCGTGGTGGGACACCAACCGTTGCTGCAACCCGGCGAAAAGTTCGAATACACCAGCGGCACCCGGCTGCGCACACCGACCGGCACCATGCATGGCAGCTTTTTCTGCGTCGCCGAAGACGGAGAAAAGTTCGACACCGACGTGCCGATGTTCGTACTCGATGCGCTTAGCGGCGGTTCGCGCACGCTGCATTGACGTTGCGCCGAGCTGAGGCCGACTCCCCCCGACTCCCCGACATGCGCGACCTGACCGGGCTGCTGGACACATTGAATCCGGACGGCACGCTGGTGGAGCGCCACCTGTGGCTGGCTGGCTTGTTCGACTGGATCCGGGGCGACCGCAAGTCGGTAGCCGCAGCGGTGGCGCGCATTGGCCTGTTGCTGGATGCCCTGCAGGCGCGACCCGACAAGGCCTTGCAGGCACGGCGCTGGTGGCAGACCCTGAACAACACGCTGGACGTGGCCGTGCTGCTGTCGGACTACGGTTTTTCGTCCCGTAATGCGTTTATCAGCGAACTGGCCGAGCGCCTGCGCCTGAAACTTTTGCCCACTACACCCGAGACGACCGAGGCGGCGGTGCTTTTTTCGCTGGTGTTGTCGGATGCCTTCGACGCCCAGTGGCTGCTGGCGCTGGACGAAGACATGTGCGCCAGGATCGTGGCGGCGCTGCAGACCCAAGCTGATATTGCGGATCCGATAGCGCCGAGCGATTGGCAATGCACGCTGCTGGAAGCCATCACCATCTGCACCAGCCAGGTTCGCGCGGCCGGTTTTGCGGCCGAACTGCGCCTGCGCATGAATGCAGCAGCTCGGGAAACCGCGCCGTTCCACTCACTGGCGTCCAATTTCGACCAGCTGCGCGCATGTTTTATCGCCGCTCTGCCGGCACCACAGGACGATCAGGACCCGCGCCAGGTCGCCTTGCAGAATGCGTTGCAACAATTTCGCGGCCAACTCGAAGCCTGCCGTGCCGCGGCCGCATCGGTCTACGCGCATCTGGATGAGCACGGGGTATCGGTCAGCCTGGTGTTTCGGGTACGCCAGGTACGCGAACGCATACTGCGCATCCGCGCGCTGATCGACTGCCTGAGCGCCGCGCACCCCGCGCTCGACACCACCCGGCTGCTGGCGCATCTGGTGCAGGTGGGCAGAGACCGGCGCAGCCTGCGTTCACTGGTGGCGTCCAACTCGTCGATGCTGGCGGCCAAGGTAACCGAACGCAGTTCGGAGGTAGGCGAGCACTACATCACGCGCAGCCGGGCTGAGTATCGGGACATGCTGGGCAAGGCGGCCGGCGGCGGCGCGTTGACGGCCGTTACCACCTGGCTCAAGTTCGCGGTGATGGCGTTCGGGCTGTCGGCGTTTTGGAACGGCTTCTGGTCCAGCGTCGCGTACGCGGGCAGTTTCGTCGTGATCCAGCTGATGCACTACACGCTGGCCACCAAGCAACCGGCCATGACCGCACCGGCTATGGCGGCGCGCCTGAAAGACATCAACGAGCCGTCGTCGATGGACGAATTCGTCGATGAGGTCACGCACCTGGTACGTTCCCAGGTTGCCGCCGTTTTTGGCAACGTCGGCATGGTGTTCCCGCTGGTGGTATTGGTGTCGGTGCTGATGCAATTGTTAAGCGGCCATCCCATGCTGGATGCCAAAGGAGCTGCCTATGTGTTGCATTCGCTGAACCTGCTCGGGCCCAGCGCGTTATTCGCTGCGATTACCGGCGTGTTGCTGTTCGCGTCCAGCATCATTGCCGGCTGGACCGAAAACGCTTTTGTGTTCTACCGCCTGGACTCGGCCCTGCGTTACAACCCGGTCTTCACCAGCCGTCTGGGGGCGCAGCGTTGCGACCGCTGGGCGACTTTCCTGCGCAACAACATCTCGGGTTTCGCATCCAATATCTCGCTTGGCGTGATGCTGGGCATGATTCCGGAATTCGCCACGTTTTTCGGCCTCGGATTGCAGCTGCGCCACGTTACCCTGTCGTCAGGCCAGCTCGCGGCGGCGGCCGCATCTATCGGTTGGGACGTGGTGCGCGACAGCGCGTTCTGGTGGTGCGTGGCGGCGATCCCGGTGATTGGCGCGCTCAACCTGTGCGTGAGTTTTTATTGCGCGTTCCGGCTGGCCTTGTTGTCCCACAACATCGGCCGGCTGGACCGCGTGCGTATCCGCTCCGCCATCCTGGGCCGGCTGCGCCACAAGCCGCTGGAGTTTTTCTTTCCCACCGGGCCCAATGTTCCGGTGGCGAAGGTCCAGGAGGATTGACGCGCCATGGGCGAATTCGAGCTGATCGTGCGGTATTTCAAGCGCCCCACTCGCCACGCCGTGCTGGGTATCGGCGACGACTGCGCATTGTTGCAGCCCACGCCGGGTTGCCAGATGGCGATCTCCAGCGACATGCTGGTCGAAGGCCGCCATTTTTTTGCCGACGTCGATCCGTTTGCGCTGGGCCATAAAGCGCTTGCGGTCAACCTGAGCGACCTGGCCGCCTGCGGCGCGCGTCCGCTCGCGTTTACGCTGGCGCTGGCCTTGCCCAAAGCCGACGCGGCCTGGCTGGAGCCATTTTCGCGCGGCCTGCTGTCGCTGGCCGATGCACATGACTGCGAGCTTGTCGGCGGCGACACCACGAAGGGCCCGTTAAACATCTGTATTACGGTCTTTGGCGAGGTGCCGGTCGTCAATGGCCGCAGCCAGGCCCTGCTGCGCTCCGGCGCCAAGGTGGGTGACGACATCTACGTGAGCGGCACGCTCGGGGATGCACGCCTGGCACTGGAAGGCTTGCGCGGCCAGTTGGCCCTGCCACAAGGGCTGCTGGCCCGAGCCCGGCAACGCCTTGAAACGCCGACCCCGCGGATTGCCCTGGGCATGGCTTTGCGTGGTATTGCCACGGCTGCCATCGACGTCAGCGACGGACTGCTGGGCGACCTGGGCCATGTGCTGGAAGCCTCCAACGTCGGTGCCTGTATCGACACTACCATCGCCATTGGCCTGATGGCTTGCGACGCAGACGATCTCGAAGCCGCCACGACGCCCGCCGCGCGGTTGGCCTGTATATTGGCCGGCGGCGACGACTACGAGCTGGCTTTCACCGCGTCGCCCGATGTGCGCGATGCAGTGCAAAACGCCGCTGCGGCAAGCTCCACCCGCGTGACCCGCATCGGTCAGATACAGACTGAAACCGGGCTGCGGCTGGTCGATGCGCAAGGCGCACCGATAACCAATCTTTACCGGTCCTTCGACCACTTCGCCTGAGCATTCGCACAAGCTGCGCAAGGAAAGGTATGACCACCGACGAACTGCTGGACGCAGCCATCACGGCCGCGCGCCAAAGCCCCAATCGCCAACGTAAGGTGGGCGTGCTATTGCTGCCAGTCGGCGGCCAGGAGCCGTTCCGCGCCTGCAATACCTATCCGCGCGGCGTGCAGGACACCGATCTGCGGCACCAGGGCAACGGCCGGTTGATCTGGATGGAACATGCCGAACGCAATGCCATTTATGCAGCGGCAAGGGCCGGTGTGGCGCTCGATGGGGCCACTCTGGTCAGCACCTATTTCCCCTGCGTGGATTGCGCGCGCGCCATCGTGCAGTCCGGCATCCGCCACTTGCATACCCTGCCGCCAGACCTGTCCGACCCGGTGTGGGGCGAGTCTTTTATTTACTCACGCACGGTGTTGCAGGAAGGCGGCGTCGAGATGCATTTTTCGAAGCGGGATCCGATGTCCATGCATGCAAGCACCATGGCCGCGCCGTAACGAGGGTATGCGGCCTCAGCGCCGCGCCGGCTTACGCCTGTCGCCTTCCAGCGTTCGCACCAGCATTTGCTCCAGCAAGGCCACCTCGGTCGCGGCGCGGTTGCGGTCGACGGTGTAGCTCAGGCTGATCGCGAGCCCGCGCATGGCGCTGAGCGCGACGTGGCGCGCTGTCGCAATAGTGTCGGGCGTTGCCGGGCAGTCCGAGAACTGCTCCACCCATTCGCGGTCGAAGCGAATCTCGAACCAGCGCATGCGGTCCAGAATTTCGCGGTAAACCGCCGCATTGCCCTGGGTACCCAGCCATATTTTCATGACCGCCAGAAATTGGGGACTGCCGAACAGCGCCCAATAACGCTCGAAGATTTGCCGCACACGCGCGGCGATCGGCTCGTCCCGGCTGCGCCCGGAGTCGCGGCCATCGGCCAGCGATTTGCCGAAGTCATGCACTACCGCCAGCAGCAATTCATCGCGTGAACGAAAGTGGTGTTGCAACGCGCCGCTGGTTACCCCGGCTTTGTCGGCGATGACGCTGAAGGTGGATTGGTTGAGGCCCAGCTGTGCGATGCTGGCCCCCGCTGCCTGGACCAACTGGCTGCGCGTGGCGGCGCTGCGTTCCTCCTGGGTGCGGCGCTTGACCGGACTGCGGTCCTCGCCTGCTATGGCTGTGCGTTCCACGTCTCTCACTGGTTTCCTTCATCTCCGAACGAGGGCAGGGGATTATCTCAGCGGTCCAGACCCAACAGTCGCGCCGGGTTGCGGTGGCACACGGTGTCTATTTCCTGTGCGTTCAGTCCGAAAGCGGACATGTAGGAACTTACCAGTCGCATGCATTCGGCCGAATTGGGAAACAACGGCTCCCCCGCGTCGCTGGACAGCGTCACGTATTCAACACCAACTGCGCGAATGGCTTCGTACATGCGGGCCGGGTCGACGCCGAGCAGCGGGGACAACTCGTCGTATGTGAAATTGAGGTAGACCCCGGCCGCGGTGAGTTGCTTCATCAACGGTATGTCCAGGTCGACAAACGGGCTGAACGGATGGTCGATGACCGCGCGGCGGAATTTGAGCTTGTCGAGAAATTCCACGATAGCGAAGATTTCAGGATGCGTGGCGTGCCCGAAGAACAGCGCGACATTGGCATCGGCCACCAGACGCAGGATGTCGGCGATTTCGGGCTTGAGCTTGCCGTGCGCGTCCAGCAGGTAATAACCGCAGCGCAAGGCCTCCTCCCATGGCAGCGGCGCCGAGTGGTCGGCCGGATCCGCGGTCTTGTCCCACCAGACCCGCTTGCCGCCGACCTTGAAAAGCGTATTGGCGTGGTTGAAC
>JANYBQ010000354.1 GCA_025360705.1 Betaproteobacteria bacterium
CACACGCTGACCACGACGGCGGCCAACGTCAGCGACATCAGCCAGACAGCGGCGTTGTTGCATGGGCAGGAACAAGATGTCTGGGCAGACGCGGGCTATGTTGGCGTGCACAAGCGAGAAGACATGCAAGAGGCGCTGGCCGCCAATGAGCAAACCGTGCAATGGCATGTGGCCAAGCGTCGCAAGACCATTGAAAAGCTGGACGAGGGATGGCAAAAGAGTTTGGCGCAAGCCTACGAGAAACTCAAAGCTCAGGTCAGGGCCTACGTGGAGCACCCGTTTCATGTGGTCAAGAACATCTTCAAATACAAGAAGACGCGCTACAAGGGCTTGGCCAAAAACGATGCCCAGCTCAATGTGTTGTTTGCCTTGAGCAATTTGTACATGGTCAGGGGAGAGCTGCGCCCATAAAGGGCAAGGAGGCGCGAAAAGCGCCAAAGGATGCTTCGAAAGAGGCGCAGAAACGGGAAAATCGGGGGCGATTGCGAAATTGATCGCAAAACTTGGCGTAGCGCGAACAAAATATATGCGCTACGCCAACGCCACCTTAAAACTTGATTTGATCCGCGTTTCCCTAACGAAACCAAGAGTTCACAATCGCGGCGCGCCGACCGCATATCGACCGCCCGTGAGCTCCTCGCTGACGCGTGCCTCTCGGCGAAGCATTGAGGGGAAGTCCGTGTGTTCCTATCGTTTTCCCGGCAGCGGCGAGCTACCGACTTTGACTTTAGGCGATACCAGTTTCGGTGGCGCGGAAAAGCTCTTGAACGCCGCTCCAGCCTTCCAATCACCTATCGCATAAACACGCTCTTCTCTCAAGCCATTGATGCCCTCGGCCCAAGCCATCAACATGCGTTTGCCGATGTCGCTGAACCCAGAGTGGGCTTTCATCGCTTCACGCACCCGCGGTCCAACGTCTGCCACTGCGTCGCTGATAGCCTCGACCATTTGTAGTTGTTCCTTGAGCGCGATTCCGAAAGTGGCCGCGATAAATTTTTGCAGATTCTTGCCCGGTGTCCAGGTCTTCTTGCCCATGAACTCGATGCCGGGTGGATTGTGCTGGTAACCGGCATAGACGCAGGTGGTCAGCATGTCGTAGGTCGGCGATAGATGCACGTCGTCGCGCGAGGTGTAGAGCAGCGCCAAATTCTTGGCGTGGCAGTCTGCATTGCGCAGTGCGTAGGTCAGCAGCAACACGGTCGCCAACTGGCGGAAGGTTTCCAGGCGCCGGTTGCCGGGTACGTGGTCACGCACGGCGCGGGCGATGCGTTCCCAGGTGGTGTCGTATTTGGCGGCGGGACGCAGACCCAGCAGCGAACAGAAGTCTTCCATGCCCCAATGTGGCTGGCCGTTCCGGTTCACATCGAATCGGTGGACCACCAATGCCTGACCATCGTCCGACACTTCGGTTTTGGCCGCCGGCATGACGCGCGACGCCACTTGCATGCACAGGTATTCGTTCAGCGCGATGAACGGCAGTCGATGGCTCGAACCCTTGATGATGTGCCTGTGCGTGATGAGGCTTGTCTTTCGGTGCGCTGCCAGCGGAACAAGTGCGACTTGCTGCGCATCCAGAAACTTCGGCACCACACCCGAGACACCGCTGGTGGCGTGTTGGCGAACCAATTGCGCAAACGCAGCCTCGGAGTTATCGCCCTTCAGCAAGGCGGCCACTTCGAAAGGTTTGGCGGGTTCGCCGAGATCCGCTCCCGTCGCTGCAACCTGCAAACGGCCCACCATGTTGCGGCCGATAACCGACAGCAAGGCGATAGGGCTGGCGCCGACGTGGGGACCAAACTGCTCTTGCAGCACCTGCAACAAATACCCTTCCGGCAAATTCATTTGCAACACGGGTGGCAATTGGTCGTCCCACACATAGGACTCGGTGCGCACGGGCATGGTGAGAGAGATCAGGTCGTTTTCGGCCGCGCCAGCGTGGTAGGTCAACACGCTTTTGAAGTCGCCCACCTGTTCCAGCACGCCCACGTCGCGGCCCAAAACGTAGACCGACAGTTTCACGGCCGGCTGACGTTTTTGCCGGCGCCCGCGTTATGCCGCTCGCGCCGCAGTTCATCCAGCGTTCCGGATTCACCGGACACGATGACATCGAGCTCCATTCCCAGTGCGGCCAGCACGGCCAGCAGCTTGCGTGCCCCGAGTTCGGCTGAGCGTCCACGCTCGAAGCGCGAGAGTGACTCGGCGGTAATGCCTGCCTGTTGCGCCACAACGGCCTGCCGTAGCCCCAACAGGTGGCGGCGTGCGGAAACTGCCTCACCCAGCTCTTGAATCGTCTGCATTTGATATTTATATCAAAAAATCGAATTTTTAGCAATTTATTAACACTAATATCAATAAACCTCACTGCGGACAGCCTCGCAATCCTGGCTCCTCACGCCTGCCACACCCCATAGCCCGCCTCGCGTAATGCGATGCCCAGTTCCACCTCCATGTCGCGCGCGCCTTCGTAGGGCATCGGGTTGTACATGGTGTAGAGCGCGGGGAGCAGGCGCAGGCCGAACTTGCGTACATAAACGTTAGACTGCACGCCCGCCTTGTGTTTGTCGAACCGCAGGTCGGGGTCCAGGCCCGTCATGCCCACGTAGACAAAGGGTTTGCCGAGTTGGTAGTCGGGGTTGGCGTTGCGAAAACGCGCGATGTTCCAGACCTCGTCGGACAGCTCGACCACGTAGACGCTGTAATGCTGGCCGCGCGCTTTACGTGGGCTCGGTGACGACCCAGCTTTCAGGTGGGCTGGCCCAAGTGGTGCAGCAACTGCTGCAAGGCATGCCGCACGGTGGCGCTGCGCACCGCCGCGCGGTCGCCGCCAAAGTGCTGCACTTCCGAATGCAGCTGGCCCTTGATATTCCAGCCGAACCAAACCGTACCGACGGGTCTGCTTTGGCTGCCGCCGGTGGGCCCCGCCACACCGGTCACGGCTAGAGCGACTTGCGCGTGCGAATGCCTTAGCGCACCTTGCGCCATTGCGCGCGCCACTTCTTCGCTGACCGCGCCGTGGCGCTCTATCAACGCCGCATCCACACCCAGCATTTCGGTCTTGGCATGGTTCGAATAACTCACAAAACCGCGTTCGAACCAGGCGCTGGACCCGCTCAGGTCGGTGCAGGCGGCTGCGATCAACCCGCCGGTGCAGCTCTCGGCCGTGGCCAGCTTCAGCTTTTCGTGCAGCAACACGTCGGCCAGCAGCATACACAACGCTGGGACGAACGGCTCCGAGGCAGCCCGGACTTCGGAGATAGTGGGAGTACCGGGGTCAGCAGCGTTCACCAAAACCTCCACAGAGCAATCACCAGCAGGGTGCAAAAGGCCGCTACCAGGTCATCCAGCATGATGCCCAGCCCGGCCTTGGTCCAGGCGTGCGTGTCCGTGTTCACGTCTACATGGTGAAACAACTGGTCCGCCCATCCCACCGGCCCGGGTTTTACCGCGTCGAAAAAACGGAACAGGCCAAACGCCACCAGCTGCCCGATAAATCCTGCAGGCAAGACCAGCCACAAGACCAACCAGAACGCGGCCACTTCATCCCACACCACGGGCGCCGGGTCGAGCAGACGCATGTGTCGTGCGGTCACGCTGCTGGCCCACCAGCCCACGGGTAGCGACAGTGCGATCAGCCAGCCAAGCTGGATTGGCGAAAGCCACAACTGCAACACCAGAAACGCCACCCAGGCCCATAAGGTGCCGGCCGTGCCAGGCGCCTTGCGGCTCAATCCGGAGCCAAAACCCAATGCGATCAGATGAGCAGGATGCGCCAGCATAAAGGCCACGCTGGGCCGGGTGATGGGAGCTCCGGCATCGGCGGCGTGGGGCGCGGGGGAAACGCTGTCGTGCATAAACCGATTATCAATGCGTGGACGGGTATGCTTGCCACCCTTGCAACCCATTTCACAAAAGGCGATACATGTTGAAAAAAGCAATTGCCACGGGACTCGTGGCGCTGGTCGGCCTGGCGGGCCCCACTGTCGCCCAGGACAACCACATCGACACCATCCGTTCGGACGCGCCTGAGCTGGCGCAATACGGCAAGTTCAATATCGGCGTCAAGACGCTCAAACTCGTCAATCCGAAACAACTGGACATCGTCAAGGCCAAGGCCGGCGAACCGATTCCGACCTACGACCGGCCGCTGACGGTCGAGGTCTGGTACCCCGCCAAAGCGGTACCCAACCAGGCCAACACCGGCCAGTACCGCGCCATCACGCGTGACGGCAAGACCGAGGTCACGTTGGTTGGCAAGGCGGTGCGCGACGCGGCCCCCGACGCGTCGGGCGGCCCCTACCCGCTGCTCATAATTTCGCACGGTTACCCGGGCAACCGCTACCTGCTGAGCCATCTGGGCGAGAACCGGTCGAGCAAGGGTTATGTGGTGGCGGCTATCGACCATACCGACAGCACCTACAGCGACACGGCCGCATTTGCCAGCACCCTGTTGAACCGGCGGCTGGAACAGCGCAAACCCTGAATGCCGCTTTCGGGAAACCTGCGCAGCATCCTCGCGATGCTGGTGGCGGTGGCTTTTTTTTCAGTGATGGATTCCATCCTGAAAACCCTGGCCGGCAGTTACCCGCCCACGCAGGTGGTGGCGATGCGCGGCCTGTGCGCGTTGCCGCTGGTCTGGTTGTATGTGATCTGGCGCAAGGAGACCGGAGCCCTGCGCAAGGTGCGCTGGCGGCTGCATTTCCTGCGTGGCGGCATCGGCATATTGATGCTGTCGTTGTTTACCTTCGCGTTGCGTGAGCTGGGTCTTGCCGAGGCCTACACCATCTTCTTCGTCGCGCCTTTGCTGATCACGATCCTGTCGATCCCGGTGCTCAAGGAAACCGTTTCGCCAAGGCATTGGGTGGCGATCGGGGTCGGCATGGCGGGCGTGGTGATCGCATTGCGGCCGGACCAGGATGCGTTTTTTTCTATCGGTGCATTGGCGGTGCTGGGGGCGGCAAGTTGTTATGCGATCTCGGCGATCGCCGGGCGCGTGTTGAGCCGCACCGAACCCAGCGTCACGCTGGTGTTCTGGAACACCACCATGCTGGCAGTGGGTGCCGGCCTGATTGCGTGGCCAAATTGGATCGCCATCCTGCCCGCGCACTGGCCGATTCTGGCGGCGTTGGCGGTGACCGGGTTCGTGGGCCAGTTGGCCATCACCGAGGCCTTCCGGCACGGCCAGGCATCCGCCGTCGCGCCGTTTGAATACACCGCGCTCGCCTGGGCCATAGGTCTGGACTGGCTGTTATGGAAGACCGTGCCCGACCACGCCACGCTGCTCGGTGGCGCCATCATCATCGGCAGCGGCCTGTACCTGATCCGCAAAGAGAAGATCTAGGAACTGACAGTCGCGCCTTGACGCAAAATCCCGGCTATGGCTTCGCGCGACAGAATCATTCCCATCGTGGTGGCCGTTCCGCTGTTCCTGCAGAACCTGGACACGTCGATCATGGCGACGGCGCTGCCCAGCATTGCCAACTCGCTACAGGTGCAGCCGCTACACCTGAACCTGGCCATCACCTCGTACCTGCTGAGCCTGGCGGTTTTTCTGCCTTTGAGCGGCTGGTGTGCCGAGCGCTTTGGCGCCAAACGGGTGTTCTGTTGTGCCATCGCTTTTTTCTCGATCGGTTCGGCGCTGTGCGGCGCGGCCAACTCGCTGCCCGAGTTGGTCATGTTCCGTGTCATCCAGGGCCTGGGCGGCGCGATGATGGTGCCGGTCGGACGCCTGATTTTGTTGCGCAATGTGCCCAAACAATTGATGGTGGCCGCCATGGTCTGGTTCACGGTGCCACCGACTATTGGCCGCATGATCGGGCCGCTGGTGGGCGGCGCGATCGTCACCATGACGTCCTGGCGCTGGATTTTCCTGATCAACATTCCATTCGGTTTGCTGGGTATCGCGCTGGCGATGGGGTTCATCGAGGACCAACGGGAAGACACGCCCCTGCAAAGCTTTGACGTGCTGGGTTTCGTGCTGCTGGCGGTCGGGCTGACCGGGCTGCTAAGCGCGCTGGAAACCGCGGGCAAGTCGCTGGTGCCAGGCTGGGTCAGCTGGGCGGTGGCAGGTATCGGACTTTTGTCGCTGAGCTGGTACTACCTGCATAGCGGGCGCAAAGCCAACGCGATTCTCGACCTGAGCATCTTGCGTTACCGGGCGTACTTCACGTCCGTGGTGGGCGGCACGCCGCTGCGAATCGCCATCGGTGCGTCGCCGTTCCTGTTGCCGCTGATGTTGCAGTTGGGCTTCGGACTGTCGCCACTGGCCTCGGGCACACTGACCGTGGCCACTGCCATCGGTTCTCTTGCCACCCGCACGATCATGCAACAGGTGATCCATCGCTTCAACTTCCGTTCGCTGCTGCTGGCCACCACCACGCTGTGCAGTCTGCTCTACGCGAGTTACAGCCTGTTCAAGCCGGACACGCCGCATGTGCTGATTTTCTGCACGCTGATGCTGGGCGGGCTGATCAACTCGATGGGCATGGTGGCCTTGCAGACGCTGGGATTCTCGGCCATCCCCAAACCCAGCATGAGTCACGCGACCACTTTGTCCAGCATGGCGCAGCAACTCTCGCTGAGCTTCGGCGTGACCATGGGCGCCGGCCTGGTAAGCGCGGCGGCCTGGTACCACAGCGGCAACTCCGCCGTGCTGGAAGCGCGCGATTTTTCGCCAGCTTTTGTGGTGATCGGAATGATGACGCTGTTGTCGCTGTTTTTCTTCGCGCGGCTGGGGCCGGATGAGGGTGCGGAGCTGCGTTAGCAGAGCATTATTCGAGCGTGGGATTGACTGGTGTCTGCATAGTGCCAGGCAATCGCACGCGCCGCCCTCCGTAGTAAGTAGGGGTCGCGGTAAGTCGGCAATGCACTGGCGAACATTTGGTTCTTATGCATGGTGTCGATCGAGGCCTTGAGGGATCGGCGGCCGCAGGCCGCTACAACACGTGTTGCAGGAACTGTTGCGTCCTGAGATCGCGCGGAGCGCCGAATATTTCTGCCGGCGTGCCTTGCTCCACGATGCGTCCGCCGTCCGTAAAGTAAATGCGGTGGGCAATTTCGCGCGCGAAGCCCATTTCATGGGTCACCAGCATGCAGGTCATACCTTCGGCTGCGAGATCCCGAATGACGTTGAGCACTTCCTTGACAGTCTGCGGGTCGAGCGCAGCGGTGACTTCATCGAACATCATGACCTCGGGCTGCATCGCCAGCGAGCGCGCGATGGCGACCCTCTGCTGTTGGCCGCCCGAGAGTTCTGCCGGATAACAGCCTTCCTTGCCAGTCAGCCGCACCTTGGCCATCAGCGCGCGTGCGAGCTTTTCCACTTCGTCCTTGTTCTGTTTCATCACCTGGATCGGCGCCATCATCACGTTCTGCAGGGCGGTCTTGTGGGGAAACAGGTTGTACTGCTGGAAAATCATGCCCACCTTGCGCCGCAGCGCCAGCTTGTCCAGCCGGGGGTCGGCCACGTTGATGCCGCAGACCGAGATGGCGCCGCAGTCGATTGGGGTCAGCGCATTGATACAGCGAAGCAGCGTCGACTTGCCGGAACCGGACGGCCCGATGATGCAGATCACTTCGCCGCGCCGGACCTGAATGGAAATTCCCTGCAATACGTCGGTGCCGCCGAAGCGCTTGTGCACGTCCGTGATGGCCACGATCACGTTGCCGGAAGGCTTGCTCTGGGGTTCTTGGGACATGGTGCATGGGTCCATTGCGGCAAGTTCAATTCGCCACGGCCCATTTGCGTTCCAGCGCCAGCGTGATCCTGGCGATCGGATAACAGTAGATGAAGAACCAGGCCAGCAGATAGGCGTACATGGGAAGCAATAGCTCCTGGCGCCGCTCGGCGGCCAGGACTTCGCGTGTGACCGTCATCGCCTCGGATACCCCCACGATGTTGGCCAGCGTGCTGGCCATCGCGACGATGGCGTAGAGATTCATCCATGCCGGCAGCATGCGTTTGATGCATTGGGGCAGGATGATGCTCCAGATGATCTGGGTACGCGTGAAGGCCAGCGACTCGGCTGAATCCCATTGTCCGGCCGGTATCGACTGGATGGCGCCGCGCACGATTTCCGCCACGTAGGCCATGGCCGGCAAGGCAAAGCCGAACGCAGCCTTCAGCCAGTCCGGAACCGGAACCACGACACCGAAAAGCTGTACCTTGAAAGGCAGCAGGAACATGCAATAGAAAAGCAGCACCAGCCAGGGCGCATTGCGCAGGAACTGGGTCACCAGCCAGGACGGCGAGCGCAGCCAGCTGCGCGGGGACAGCTGCGCAATGCCCAGCATGTCGGCCTGTCCAAGTGCGGAAAAATTCACCACCTGGTCGATGCGGTTGACAAATTCTGGGCGAAAGAAGCGCTCCACCGCCTCGCGGTAACTGAGCGCGGCATCTTGTGGGCTGGGCG
>JANYBQ010000573.1 GCA_025360705.1 Betaproteobacteria bacterium
GCTGTTTTGTTATTTCGGAATAACGAAACAAATCTGAAGCAATTGCTAATCCGTTGATAATTTCGGAATAGCGAAACTATTTTGTTTTAGCTTTATTTAAAGCATAGTTTCGCCAAGACGAAACTATGCCGCGCAAATTACCGTTGTTTCATAAAGATGCCAAGTCTCAGGTGCGAACCATGGAAGACTTGGGATATGCCGTGCGCAACCAGCGCGCCGGCAGTAATTTGCGTATCGACGACGCAGCTGCCCTGTGTACGGTGTCCAGCGACTTGTTCTCACGGCTGGAGAACGCAAAGCCCGTAACCGTAGACAAATTGTTCAAGGTGCTGAACGGCTTGGGCCTGCGGATGTTGATCGTAGCGAGCGCCAAAATTCCAGAATTAGAAAACGCGTTGGACTCAACTCAAGCGCACGACGCACAACGCTGAGATGGACGACTACGGGTTGTGCGTTTTTGTGGGCCCGGTGCGCGTTGCCATATTGCGCCTCGATCCGGCAACACAGGAGTTTTCGCTGGAATACACGGCTGAGTGGGCGCGTAGCCAACGCGGGTTTGCCCTGTCGCCGCACCTCCCCTTATCTGGAGGTGCGGGTTCAGCCTCGATTCGCCGGTTTATCGAGAACTTGCTGCCCGAAGGACGCGCGCTGGATGTCGCGTCGGTTCACTCCAATATCCAGAAGAACAATATCTTCGGCCTCATCCGTCAGTTGGGGCGGGAGACCGCTGGCGCCCTGAGTTTTTGCCTGCAAATCAGACGCCGCAGACGTTGGCGCCCGCGTTGAGAGCGGTCTCTGCAGCGGAGCTCCAGGAGCGCATCGATAGCCGCAACGAGGTCCCATTCAGCGTGTGGGACGGCAAAGTACGTATGTCCGTGGCGGGTTTTCAGGACAAGCTGCTGGTGTTGATGGACGGTCAGAAAATTTATCTGGCTGACGGTTCATTGGCTTCTACGCACATTCTCAAGCCGGAGCCGCTTAATTCGGCCACGCCCCATATGGTAGCGAACGAGCACTTTTGCATGCGCCTGACCAGCCGCTTGAGCCTGCGCCGCTTCGGCCAGGACCACGCGGCGGCGGTGGACATCATCCGGGTGCCATCACCCGTTTTGTCCGTCACACGGTTCGACCGGAAAGGCGACGCGTCAGGAGTCGAACGCCTGCACATCGTCGACGGTTGTCAAGCCCTCGACATGCCGGTGAGTGCCAAATACGAACGAAACATGGGTAACGGAAAAGACGTTCAACATATTCGGGATGGCGTTAGTTTTGAAGCATTGATGTCGACCCGCCAGTACTTGGTACAGCCGGCAGTGGGGGTGCGCAAGCTTCTGGTGTGGGCCATAACGACGCTGCTGCTGGGCAACAGCGATGGACATGGAAAGAATATTTCGTTTTATTGCACCCGCGCGGGACTGAACGTCGCCGAACTTTACGACCTGATAAGCGTAGTTCAATACGACTCTCAACAGTATGAACGCGACCTGGCCATGGCTTTCGGCGATGTGTTCGACTTGTCGGAAATTGGTGGTTTCGCGTTAGCGGATTTCTGCATGCGTACTGGCACTAGCCGGACCTACTTTGCGCGCGAACTAACCACTCTGTGCAAGATTGCGATCGACGAGGCGCCGCTACAGGCGGCCGATCCGGTGTATCGGGAAGAGGAGGTCCCTTTGGTGCAAAAAATAGCGGCTTTCGTAACGGAACGCGCCAATGCTTTACTTGCAATGGCTCCGACTATTCCAAAGTTCAGGAACGACTTCTTTTAACGCAAGAGCGGTGTACTGCATTCAAGCCGCAAGCAGCTTGAACGCTCCGCTCTGTTTCGCGTTGTGTCCGTAAGACCGCGCACTGCCGGCATATGTGCTGGCACGGGTCGCGGGAACAATGGAATGCAACGACCGCTCGACGACTGCCGAGCGGCGCAACAAGGCCTCGCGCTGCATTGCAAGGTTTGTCAGCACTTGACCCAGGCGCTGCTTGAAATCCGGAACGCTGGCGCCCTTGCCACGCGGGTTTTGCAACACCTCTGCGAGGGCCAGCGAGGCTTGGCGCAAGTCGCGTGACGCCGCTTCGATGGCGGGCGGATCGCCTACCAGCATGGCCTTTGAAACGGCGCTCGCACAACTCTCAGCCAGTGCCAGCGCAGACTGGGCATCGTGGGATGCGGCGGCTTGTGGCGACACGATCATGGAATGTGATTAGCAAAGGGCGCAGAGAACGGCAACGGCAGGGTGAACGGTTGTCAAAGCACCGCGGCCGCTCAGCCAGCGCTCCGGTTGAGCATTTCGCGCGCATTGGCGAGCAGCTTGTCGGCTATCGCCTCGGGATTCACGGCGAACGTGTTCTGCTCGATCGCCTGGCGCACGGCGTTAACCTTGTTCATGTCCACATCGGAGGTGTCGTCGCTGCGGGTCGCCTCCAGCGTACGCGCCAGGTTGGACACGGTCACCCCTACTCCAGGCGCCTTGCGGTCGTTCCGGGCGGCCGCGGGCGCATTTTGCCCGGCGGCCTTGGCGGTCACGGGCTGGGTGGCCTGCACTGCGGCAGGCGAGATGTCGGGTTGCTGGCCAATTTTCATGTTTTTTCCCAAGACTACTGCGGACGTAGCATCGTACGGTAGCTATCGGCCGATGGGCGGAAAACTTGAGCCATGACTGCTCACTCAGATCGGGATCAAAGGTCGACCCGGACTGTGTGCACGTCCAGTACCACGCCGGACAACACGCGGCCGTTGTCGATGCGCACCTTTGCCTGGCCGCCAAGCACACCGGCGGACAGCGCCTGACCGTCCGAAGTTACCGCAAAACCCGCGCCTTGCGCTACTACCCGGACCATGGCCCCGGCCTGAAACACCTGCGACGGCTTGACCAGTCCAAAGCGCAAGGTCTGCCCGGTACTAAGCTGGCGCGCAGCCGTTTGCCCGATCCACAGCGCCGGGTCGGCCAGCACGCTGGCGTTTTCCTGGGCCCAGTCCACCTCGGCCAGCACGGCGTCGTCCTCGCCCAAAATAGCTCCAGCCGCGACGTCGCCCTTGATCACCCAAGCCTGACCAAACGCCTTTACCTGCACCGGCAGGAACACGTTCCAGCGCGCGTTGCCATCGATGCAGCGCAGGCCCAGACGCGTCTTGCCCCACAAACGCATGCCAGGCGGAATGTAGGGCTCCACGGTCGCGCACGGCGCCAGTGTCAGCCGGCTGTCCAGCGCCCCCACGCTGACCTCCATCCGCAGCGGCGCGGCGCCCACCGGCCGCGCGGCCTCCACGGTCCGGTCGAGCCAGGCCTGCGTGTCCTTTACCAGGGCCGCCCCGCGATCCTGCGCCTGCACTTGCGCAGCAAGCGCCAGCACGCCGGCTATCGCCAAACCGGCTTTGCACACGGTCCACCAGCAATTGGGAGTTTTCAAAATCGCCCCTGAAAAAATGACGCCCGGCCATAAAAACTTGTCCAGCGTATTCGCGGGCAAGTTCCAAGCCGTACTGTGACTTTAGACCCGGCCCGCGCGCACAAAGCACTCAAGTGATGGCGGAAATCACCGTTATTCAAATGATCGGAGCCCTCAAGCTTTCCCATAATCGTTTCACGCCATCGGCTTTCCAGGCCAGGGGCGACTTGAAAGATTTAGTGGAGGTGTTGTCCCATGTTTGCACAGCTGACCAGCGGGTTGGATTTCCAGGCGAACGCGCTGATCGTGCGCGCCGAGCGCCAGCGTGTCATCGCCAGCAACATCGCCAACGCGGACACGCCCGGTTACATGGCGCGCGATGTCAACTTCAAGGACGCGATGGCCGCCGCACGCGGCGAACACCGCCTGGCACCGAGCAGTTCCGCCCTGTCCGAAACGCGCCAGCCCAACCCCGCCCACATCGCGCTGGGCAACGTCGATGGCAAGCTTTACAGCAGCGGCTCCGGACTCGGCTACACCATCCAGTCGCAGCCCGCGATGGACAACAACAGTGTCGACCTGGACCGCGAGCGCGCCAACTTTGTCGACAACGCGGTGCGTTACGAGACCACCCTGCGGTTTATTAACGGCTATTCGAAGACGATCTTGAGCGCCATTCAGGGCCAATAAAGTTTTACGGCCAAACGGGTTCCACCATGTCCATGTTTTCGATTTTCAGCGTATCGGGCAGCGCCATCAGCTCGCAGTCGCAGCGCCTCAATGTGGTAGCCAGCAATCTGGCCAATGCCGACGCGGTAGCCGGGCCGGACGGCCAGGGCTACAAGGCCAGGCAAGTGATATTCGAAACCGTGCCGATGGGGTCCGATGCGTCGGCCGGGGTCAAGG
The DNA here is from genome assembly GCA_025360705.1 of Betaproteobacteria bacterium. Lineage (GTDB taxonomy): Bacteria > Pseudomonadota > Gammaproteobacteria > Burkholderiales > Burkholderiaceae_C > CAISIP01. The sequence goes on from JANYBQ010000573.1 coordinate 4,294, forward strand.
TGAGCCGGATTCTTGAGAGCAACGAGCCGATGCACAAGGTACACAACCCGAGCCACCCGCAAGCCGACGCGCAGGGTTACGTGACCCAATCCAACGTGAACCCGATAGAGGAGATGGTCAACATGATTTCGGCTTCGCGCTCGTACCAGAACAACGTCGAGGTGATGAACACCGCCAAGTCGCTGTTGCTCAAAACGCTGCAACTAGGCCAATAACCAACCGGTTTGCGAACCCGAGACAATTTATATGATCGATGCCACCAGTTCCGCCAACGCCAATGCAGCTGCCGCCAGCGCTGCTGCTATTGCCTCCTCAAGCAGTCCGGGCGCCACCAGCATGGCGGGCGCGGAAGACCGCTTCCTGAAACTGCTGGTTGCGCAGCTCAACAACCAGGACCCGATGAATCCGATGGACAACGCGCAGATGACTTCGCAGATCGCGCAGATCAATACCGTTACCAGTGTCCAGCAGGTCAACGACACGCTCAAGAGCCTGTCCACGCAACTGTCGTCGCTGCAAATGCTGCAAGGCAGTTCTCTGGTCGGACACGACGTGCTGGTACAGGGCTCCACGCTGGCGCTGGAGGCGAACGGTAAAACCAGCGGAGCGATCGACCTGGACACCCGGGCCGACAGCGTCAAGATCGAAATTTTGTCGGCCGGCGGACAGGTTGTGGACAGCATCGACATGGGCACCCAGAGCGCCGGACGCCACAACTTCGACTGGGATGCGTCGGGCCACCTGAACCTGGGCACGCCGACCTTCCGGGTCACGGCCACCCTGGGCAGTGCCAAGGTCACCAGCACGCCGCTGGCGCGCGACAAGGTGGTCTCCGTCGGTTCCGAGAACGGCGTCATGAACGTTCAGCTCCAGGGCCTGGGCAGTGTTGCCTATAACACCGTCAAGACCATTCTTTAAGCCAACTCCAGGACCCGCACCATGTCATTTCAAACAGGCCTCTCGGGCTTGACCGCCGCCAGCCGCAATCTCGACGTGATCGGCAACAACATCGCCAATGCCCAGACGGTCGGCGCCAAGGTATCGCGGGCCGAGTTTTCAGAGGTCGTCGCGGCTTCCACGATCGCGCTGACCGGGCGCAACGAAGGTATCGGGGTCGAGACCACCACGGTCTCGCAGCAGTTCACTCAGGGCACCGTCGAGCTCACGGGCAACAACCTCGACCTGGCCATCAATGGCGGCGGATTTTTCCGCGTCACCATGCCGGACGGTACGGCGGCATACAGCCGCAACGGCCAGTTCAAACTCGACACCCAGGGCAACATCGTGACCAACCAGGGAGCCAACCTGATGGGTTACCCCACCACGGTCGCGGGCACCCGCACCAGCGTCGCCCTCCAGCCGCTGCAACTGCCCACTTCGACGCCTATTCCGGCCAAGATTACAAGCGCCATCGACGCCGAGTTCAATGTCGATTCGCGGGCGGTGGTGTGGAATGCCCCGACACCGCCGGTGGCATTGACCACCTACGGCACGTCGCTGACCACGTACGACTCCCAGGGCGCCCCGATCGCGGCATCGATCTTTATGCGCAAGACCGCCAACGACACCTGGGAGGTTTATACCGACCCGACGTCCAACGCAACCGCCACCGCGAGCCTGGCGGCCACCTTGACTTTTGGAACCAATGGCGCGTTGCTGAGTTCGGTGCCAGCCAACCCAACCATCGGCGTGACGTCGCCCAACCCGACCATCGGAACCTTCACGCCCACATTGAATATGGGTAAATCGACCCAGTTCGCCACCGCCTTCACGGTTACCAAACTCACGCAGGACGGTTATGCACCGGGCGACTTTCTCGCATTGCGCATCAACGAAGACGGCATAGTCACCGCCAACTACTCCAACGGCCAAAGCCAGGCGGCTGGGCAGGTGGCGCTGGCGGACTTTCGCAACGTCCAGGGTTTGCGGCCAACCGCAGGGAACAACTGGGTCGAAACCTCCGCGTCCGGCCAGCCGATTCTCGGCTCGCCTACCGAAGGAAAGTTCGGCGCCATACGTGCCGGCGCGGTGGAACAGTCCAACATCGACCTGACCACCGAACTGGTGAACATGATGACCGCGCAACGCACCTACCAGGCCAATGCGCAGACCATCAAGGTCCAGGACCAGGTGTTGTCCACGCTGACCAATCTTCGCTAAGCGACGATTGAATAACCGGTAAAGACGCAGCATGGACCGCCTCATCTACACCGCCATGACCGGCGCCACTGCGGCCGCGCACCGCCAGGCGGTGTTGTCCAACAACCTCGCGAACGCCTCGACCAACGGCTTTCGCGCCGAGATGGCGACCTATCGCGCGGTCCCGCTGCGCGGCGACGGCGCCACCACCCGCGTGTTCGCGCTGGAGGCCACGTCCGGCCATCTGGAACTGCCCGGTTCGGTGCAACGCACCGGGCGCAACCTGGACGCCATGGCCAAGGGCAATGCCTGGTTCGCGGTCCAGGGACTGGACGGCACCGAGTCGTATACGCGCAATGGGTCGTTCGAGGTGTCGCAGGACGGAACCCTGGTGACCGGCACCGGCCTGCCCGTGTTGTCGGACGGCGGCGCTCCAATCGCGGTGCCAGCAAACTCCGAAGTCACGATCGGTCAGGACGGCACGCTCAGCGCCAAGGTCGCGGGCCAGCGCTCGTCTGTCATCGGCCGCCTGAAGATGATTACGCCGGCGGCGGATGACCCGCTCAAACGCGGTGACGACGGTCTGTTTCGGGCCACGTCGGGCAACCCTTTGCCGAACGACGCAGCGGCGCAGTTGCAGGTTGGCGTGCTGGAAGGGTCCAACGTCAATCCGATCGAGACCATGGTCGGCATGATCCAGACCGCGCGCCAGTTTGAAGTGCAGATGCGCCTGCTCCAGACCGCCGAATCCAACGATCGCTCCGCCGGTCAGTTACTCGGTCTGCAAGGCTAAAGAGATGGCCCCCACGCTCATTCACTTCGTGTATTCGCTGCCCCCCAAGGAGGCTGCGCCCGCTTGGGAGCGGCCCGGCGCCAGCGCGGCCCCGGCTTCACACATTGGACATTCAACATGATCAATTCACTCTGGATTTCTAAGACCGGCATGGAGGCCCAGCAAATGCAGCTGGACGTGATATCGCATAACCTGGCCAACGTTTCCACCACCGGCTACAAGCGTGAAAACGCGGTGTTCGAAGACCTGATGTACCAGAACCTGCGCCAGGTCGGCTCCAACACCACTGACCAGTCGCAACTGCCCACCGGCCTGCATCTGGGTCTGGGCGTGCGGGTTGTGGCGACCAGCCGCACGTTCGCGCAGGGCACGATCCAGCAGACCTCGAACAACCTCGACGTGGCGATCCAGGGCAACGGCTTTTTCCAGATCACCATGCCCGACGGCACCAACAGCTATACGCGGGACGGTTCGTTCCAGATCGACAACCAGGGCCGCATGGTGACGGCCGCCGGCCTGCCGGTAGCCAATGGCATCACGGTCCCGGCCAACGCAAAGGCGATCTCGATCGGCACCAACGGCACGGTTACCGCGTCGATTGCCGGCAATACGACGCCGCAGCCGATCGGCACCATTGCGCTGGCGACGTTTATCAACGCGGCCGGGCTGGAGCCGCTGGGACAGAATCTTTTTGCCGAGAGCACCGCGTCCGGGCAACCGATTACCGGTGTGCCGGGCACGAATGGCCTGGGCACCGTGACGCAGGGTTTCCTGGAAGCCTCGAACGTCAACGTGGTGCAGGAATTGATCACCATGATCCAGACCCAGCGCGCTTACGAGATGAACTCCAAGGCGATCCAGACTTCGGACCAGATGCTGCAAAAGCTCGGACAGCTGTGATGCCGCAATTTCGCATGGCCTACACCGTTGCCTGGGTGCTGGCTCTGGGGCTGTTGTGCAGTGCCTGCGAATCCTTGCCGCAAAAGGTGCAGGTCGACTTTGCGCAGCCCACCACGGCGCCCGCCATCAACGCCCTGGCGGTCAGCGCCCGGCCGGCGACCGGCAGCCTGTACCAGACCGCCAGTTACCGCCCTGCGTTTGAAGATCGCCGCGCGCGCCTGGTGGGCGACACACTGACGATACAAATCGTCGAAAACGTGAGCGCCAGTCAGAAGTCGTCTTCGACCGCCAACCGCAGTTCTTCGCTGGCAGCCGGGGTCTCCGCATTCCCGCTTTTCAACGCCGGCACACTTGGCAAACTCTCGGTCGGCACCTCATCGGCCAACGATTTTTCCGGCAAAGGCGACACCGAAAGCGCCAACACGTTCGCGGGCTCCATCACGGCCACCGTGGTCGAGGTATTGCCCAACGGGCACCTGGTGGTGACGGGCGAAAAACAGATCGGTGTGAACCAGAACGTCGACGTATTGCGTTTCTCCGGCACGGTGGACCCGCGCTCCATCCTTCCGGGCAGCTTCGTGAGTTCCACCCAGGTCGCCAACGCGCGTATCGAATCGCGCGGGCGCGGTGCCCAGGCCGAGGCCCAGACGGTGGGAATACTCGCGCGTTTCTTCATGGCCTTGTTGCCGTTTTGAAACTGATTTCCATGAACCTTTTCCCGTCGCTGCAAACTTTGGCCAATCTCGCGCGTCTTGCGGTCGTGGTCCTGGGCTGTACGGTGCTGGCGGCTCCGTCGTTCGCGATTCGCATCAAGGAAGTGGCGGAAATCGAAGGCGTGCGCAGCAACCAGTTGACCGGCTTCGGCCTGGTGGTGGGGCTGGACGGTACCGGCGACCAGACCACGCAGATGCCGTATACCTCGCAGGGCCTGAGCAATTACCTGCAACAGCTTGGCATCACGCTGTCGGCGACAACGGCCGCATCCCTGCAACTCAAAAACGTGGCTGCGGTTCTGGTCACGACCCAGTTGCCAGCCTTTGCGCGGCCGGGGCAGACGCTGGACGTCAACGTATCGTCACTGGGCAACTCCAAATCGCTCAAGGGCGGCACCTTGATCGGCACCGCTCTCAAGGGCGTGGACGGCGAAATCTACGCATTGGCGCAGGGCAATCTGATCGTGGCCGGCGCCGGCGCTTCGGCCGGCGGCAGCAAGGTACAAATCAACCACCTCAGCGCGGGCCGTATCCCGGCCGGGGCGCAGGTGGAGCGGGTGGTGCCTACGTCGTTGCAGGAAGGCGACTCGATCAGCCTGGGCCTTTCGGCAACCGACTTCCAGACCGCGCGCCGGGTGGCACAGTCCATCAACCGGCGTTTTGGCGAAGGGTCGGCGCAGGCGCTGGACGGACGCACGGTGAAGGTACGCGCGCCGACCGATCCGAATGCGCGGGTCACTTTTGTAGCCGAAATGGAAGAGCTGACACTGGAGCCGTCGATACCGGCGGCCAAGGTCGTCATCAACGCACGCACCGGCTCGATCGTGCTGAACCAGTCGGTCACGCTTGGGCCGTGTGCCATCGCCCACGGCAACCTGTCGGTAAGTATCAGCTCGACACCCATCATCAGCCAGCCCAACGCACTGTCCACCGGTGGCCAGACCGTGGTGGCCGAAAAAGCCAGCATCCAGATCCGCCAGGAACCCGGCATTTTGATCCAGGTGCCGGCCGCGCCGCTGCTCGCCGATGTGGTGCGTGCCCTGAATGCATTGGGAGCAACACCGCAAGATCTGCTGGCGATTTTGCAAGCGATCAAAGCGGCCGGCGCTCTAAATGCAGAGCTGGAAGTCATTTGACATGGCCTTCTCGCAGTTAACCAACACCACCTCGAACGCGCTCGCGGCCGACGCGCGTTCGCTCAACACGCTCAAGCTGCAGGCTGGCCAGAACACGCCGGGTGCGATCAAGGAAGCGGCCAGGCAGTTCGAGTCGCTGTTCATGCGCGAGCTGATAAAAAGCATGCGCGAAGCAACCATGAAATCGGGACTGCTCGACAGCCCGGGCGGCGACCTGAGCGCGGATTTGCTGGATCAGCAGCTGGCAGTGCAGATGTCGGGTATGCCGGGCGGTTTGTCGGACCTGATTGCCAGGCAGTTATCGCAGCAGACCGCGCCCGCCGAAGCCGGCGCAGTGTCGTCGCCTGCCACGCCCAACAAACCGGTACCTGCTTCACCCGTGGGAATATTCAAACCTACCGGCAGCCAGACCGAATTCGTGCAGCGCCACACCGCCGCCGCGGCCGCGGTCGAACAATCCAGCGGCCTGCCGTCGGGCTATATGCTCGGGCAGGCCGGCCACGAAACCGGCTGGGGCAGACACGAGATCGCAATGAAGGGCGGTGCCCCGTCGTTCAACCTGTTCGGCATCAAGGCCGGTGCCGGCTGGACCGGCAAGGTCGCCGAAGTCGCGACCACCGAGTTCGTCAACGGCGCGGCGCAAAAGGTAGTGGCCAAGTTTCGTGCCTACGGCAGTTACGAGGAATCGTTTCGCGACTATGCGCGGCTGATTACGCAAAGCCCGAAATATGCCCAGGCCAGCCAGCAGACCGCGTCGGTGCAGGGCTATACCAAAGGCCTGCAGCGCGCCGGTTATGCGACCGACCCGGACTACGCCGCCAAGCTAAGCCGGGCCATCAACCTGACGCTGCAATTGCAGCGCGCGCAAGCATGACGCGCACTCTCGAAAGCCCCGAGATAAGCGTGGAGGCCGGCGCAGCGCCGGGCCGCCCCAAGCAAGGCACGGCCCCCTCGGGGGGCAGCGCAGTACACGCAGTGACAAGCGTGGGGGCAACCTAGTGGGTGGCCTTCTCAATATCGGAACCCGTGCGCTGCTGGCCAACCAGCTGGCGTTGCAGACGGCGGGCAACAACGTCGCCAATGTCAACACGGCCGGTTACTCGCGCCAATCGGTACTGCTGCAAAGTGTCGAGGGCCAGTTCACCGGTGCCGGTTATTACGGCAACGGCGTGGAAGCGGCCACGGTGCTGCGCAACCACAGCGACTACCTGACGCGCCAGGCGGCGCTGACGGGCTCGGTGTCCGCGGCTGACAGCAAGCGGCTGGACATGCTGAAGCGACTTGAAGACCTGTTCCCGGGCGGGACCGACGGGCTGGGCGCCGCGATGGGCGACCTGCTGAATGCGTTTTCAGATGTGGCCAGCGCTCCGTCCGACCTGACCGCACGCACCACCGTGCTGGCACGCGCCGACGAACTGGCCTCACGTTTCACGGCCACTGCCAGCCGGCTGTCCAGCATGCAACAGGGCGTGCAGAACGAGTTGCGCACGACCGCGGACAGCATCAACGGCCTGGCAACACGCATAGCGCGCGCCAACCAGCAGATTGCCAACGAACAGGGCAGCGGCCACACCCCCAACGACCTGCTGGACCAGCGTGACGAACTGCTCAAGCAACTGGGTGCGCTGGTGCAAACCACCAACATAGCGGCGGGCGATGGTTCGGTCAGCGTTTTCCTGGCCGGCAGCCAGCCGCTAGTACTGGGGCAGACCGTTGCGCCGGTGGCGATAACGACCGACGAGTTCGGCGACCCGGGCAAGTCCAAACTGACGATTACGCGCGGTGGCATCCCGGTTGTGCTGGACGAGGCCGCGCTGGGTGGCGGCGCTTTGTCCGGTCTGCTGCGTTTTCAGAACACCGACCTGGTGGACGCCGGCAATCTGCTCGGCCGCATGGCCTTGGCGCTTGGCACCAGGATGAACGAACAGCAGCAGCTGGGCCTGGACTTGAACGGCGTGGCCGGTGGCGCCCTGTTTTCGCTCGGCGCGATGCCCGGCGTCTTGCCCGCGAACGCCAACACCGGCACGGCCGTGGTACAGGTCGCTGTCCAGACCACGCCTTCCAGCGGCGCCACATCGTTGCGGGCGTCCGACTACGAGATGACATTCGCGAGCGCGACCACCGGCACCATCCGGCGCGTCTCGGACGGGCAGGTGACATCATTCAGCGCGGTACCGGCCCAGATCGATGGCCTGGACCTGCAGGTAAGCGGCGTCGCCGCCGCAGGCGACCGCTTCCTGGTGACACCGTTTCGCCAGGCCGCCTCCAGCATCGGTCTCGCTTTCGGATCGCCGCGTGCATTGGCCATGGCCAGCCCGGTCGCGGCCAGTGCCGGCACCATCAATCAGGGCACGTTGACGCTGCAAAGCCTGTTGCCGCAACAGGCCAACGTCAACCTGAACCAGACCGTGACCTTGACGTTTACCGGAGCCGGCAACTTCAACGTCGCCGGCACCGGCACCGGCAATCCGAGCGGTGTTGCGTATGGTCCGGGGCAAACCATCAGCTACAACGGCTGGGCCCTGACGCTCAAAGGTACGCCCCAGGTCGGCGACACCTTTACCGTGCAGGTCAACGCCTACCCCAGCACCAATGGCGGCAATGCCGAGGCCATGCTGGCGCTGCGCGATGCCCCGATGTTCGACGGCGCGCCCGCCACCGACGGTTACGCTTCGTTGATGACGCAGATCGGCGTGAAAGTGCAAGGCGCTGGTTTTTCGGCCAGCGTTTCCCAGTCCATCGCGACCCATACAGAAGCCGACCGCGCTGCGGTGTCGGGTGTCAATCTGGACGAAGAGGCCGCGCGATTGCTGCAGTTCCAGCAGGCCTACCAGGCGTCGGCCAAGATGCTGCAGGTCGCGCAAACCGTGTTCGACACCCTGATGCAAAATCTGGCGCGATAAGCCCGCTATCAGACTAAGACAGCCCATGCGAACCGGCACCGCCAATACCTACGACAACGCGCTGCAGCAGTTGTTCCAGCGCCAGTCCGAACTGGCCGCGCAACAGGAAAAACTGACCTCCGGCAAACGCGTCAACCGCGCCAGCGACGACCCGCAGGCGGCGGCGCAGGCCGAACGCGCGATGGTAAAAATCAGCCGTGTCGAAACCGACCAGCGCGCGCTGGAAGTGCAACGCGGCGCGCTGGCGTCGGCCGAAAGCACGCTGGGTGACGCGACCGACCTGGTGCGCAGCGTGCGCGACCTGGTAATCCAGGCCGGCAACGCAGGAAATTTGCCGGCCGACCGCAGCATACTGGCCAAAAAGATGAGCGACCTGCGCGACCAGTTGCTTACGCTGGCCAACCGAAGCGACAGCAACGGAGTGCCTCTGTTCGGCGGCCTGGGCAGCACCAGCGCGCCGTTTGCGGATGTACCTGCGGGAGTTCAGTACCAGGCCATCGCTGGCCAGCGCGCCACTACAGCGACGGCACTGCCCGGAGCCATGAATGGGCAGGCGATCTGGATGGACGTAAAAAGCGGAAACGGCACTTTCGAAGTGGGCCTGAACCCCGCGAACACCGGTGCCGCCTGGACCGATGCCGGGACCGTTACGGCGCCCGGCGCGTTGACCGGCAACAACTACAGCGTGACCTTCAACGTAGTCAATGGCGTTACCACCTACGCCGTCGTCAACACCACCACCTCCGCCACGGTGGCGACCGGCCAGCCCTATACCGACGGCGCGCCAATCCAGTTCGACGGCATGTCGGTGGTTGTGCATGGCCAGCCGGCGAGCGCGGACTCCGTTACGCTGGCGCCCAGCGCACAAACCAATATCTTCAAAGTGCTGGACGATGCCATCCGCGGCGTCGACAACCAGCCCGGCGGCAACCGGATGTCGCAGACCGTGGCATTGGCGTTGAAGCAGATCGACAGCGGCCTGGACAAGCTGCAGGCCGCGCGCAGTCAGGCCGGCGTTTGGCTCAACCGCGCCGACAGCATTACCAGCGCTCAGGAGGCCCGCACGATCGCGCTCGAAGATGACAAATCGCGCGCTGTCAATCTGGACATGGTCAAGGGCATTTCGGACTTCAAAATGCTCGATACCGGTTACCAGGCTGCGCTACAGTCGTATGCGCAGATTCAGAAACTGTCGCTGTTCAATTTCATCAACTAGCTTTTTCCTATGTCGCCAACGGTTTTGGGGCATCTGACATTGGGCTACCAGCCGGTGTGGAACCGGCTACGCCAAGCCGTCGCGGTGATGTTATTCATCGACCAGCCGGACGATATAGCGGTGGACGCCGTGCATTTGCTGGCCACGCTGGACCAGGCCTGGTCGGAGCAGTCGCCGGTTCCGATCCTGTGTGTGCAGCCGCGCAAATTGCTGCTCGACCTGCTGGAACATACGGCGCCGGACGGCCCCTGGGTCGCGGTCCAGGAGGCTCATCTGGCGGACCCGGCAGTCGCCGGGCAAGTCCATGCCGCCCACCGGCGCGGCGTGCAGTTGCTGTGGCGCGGCGAGCCCGGTCATCGGGCCGGCGCGGACACCGCCGCCTGTTTTGCGCTGAGCGTGATAACTCTCAATGCCGGCGAGGCCCTGCTGGGTCTGCGCGCGTCGCTTGAAAAACCCGGCGGCGATTCAGGCGCACCGCGGGACCCGATAAAAAGCCCGGTACAGGCCGACCAGATTTTCGAGGCCGTGCCAAGCCGCGTCCTGGTCGAGCACTGCCTGGACCAACGAGCCGCCTGGGGCGTGGCCGGCTGGCCGGTGGACGACGTGTTGTTCAGCTACCGCGAGCGGCCGATCCAGCCGGACCGGCAAACGATTACGCGGCTGGTAGCACTCACCGACACCGACGCACCGCTGGACCTGATCGAACACATGCTGGCCGAGGAGCCGGTGCTGGTATACCGCTTTTTGCTGCATGCCAACTCGGCCGCGCTGGGTTTGCGCAGTGACGTGGAGTCGCTGCGCCACGGGCTGATGCTGCTGGGGCTGTCCAACTTCAAAAACTGGTTGCTCGCGCAACTGCCGCATGCCGCCAGCGACACCGACCTGCATCCCGTACGTGGCGCCATGGTGTTGCGCGCCCGCTTGACGGAACAACTGCTGGATGCCGGTGAGGAAGAAAAATTGCGCAGCGAGGTGTACCTGTGCGGCTTGTTGTCGCAGGTCGATCTGGTGCTGGGCGAGCCGCTGGCGACAGCGCTGCAACGGATTCCGGTATCGGAGCGCATCAGCGCCGCGATCCACGGCAATGCGGGACCTTACGCGCCTTATCTTGAAATCGCCACCGCGCTGGAATACCCCCGGATGGATACCGTACCGGCGTTGTGTGAAGAACACGGCATCGACCTCGGCGAGGTCAACCGCGTGTTATTGCGCGTGCTGGCGGCTGCGCAACCGCATCCGGGCAAAGGGCGCGAGGCGGATTGAACTGCCGGACTGGCTGGGAAGCCCGGCCAGTCCTATTCCACGCTGGCTGACAGATCCACCTGCTACCCGATGCCGGAGCGTAATTTCTACCTGCGGCTACGGGTGAAGCTGTAGCTTCTTTCGGCATCAATATCTGCTTTGGCCATTCGCTCTGACGCTTCACCGATCCGGCCGGCGCGGCACTCGGCTCCGCGGCTGTCCCCCAGGGTGGCCTATGGCCACCGCTTCCGCCTTGATGCCGCTGCGCCGAGCGCCCCACCGACCAGATCTGCGACCGTGGTCGCGCTCGAACCGCGCGCTCACCATGCTGGCTGCCGTGGATGCTGGGGTGGGTGGCGCAGCGGCATCAGGGAAGGAGAAGGTGGCCATAGGCCACGACGGAGGACAGCCGCGGAGCTACCCACCTCGGCGTCCACGGCTCGTACATAGCTGCACCCGGTTCCGGGCTCTCAAACCGCCAACCGTATCTTCACAAACTCACGCCAGAACTGCGCCTCCTGCGTGGTGGCGAAGTTGATGCGCATCAAGGTGCTGGGTTCGCGCCGCGCATGGAACAACGCGCCGGGCGCCAGCAGATAACCCAGGTCGAGCATGCGCTGGGCTAGTGCGTCGGTGTCCACGCCGGTGTCGACCCAGCCGAATAGCCCGGCCGGCTCGGCGGCAAAGCGGCAGCCCGCGTGCAGCGCGAGCTTGACGCTGCGGGCGCGCGCCAGGTCGAGCCGGGTCCGGATACGTTCGGCATGCCGGCGCAATTGGCCCTGATCGATACACCAGGCCAGTGCCTTTTCCAGCAGTGCCGGCGTGGTGAGCGTGGACAACAACTTCGTGTCTAGCAGCCGTTCGTAAATATCCAGCGGTGCGGCCAAAAATCCGACACGCCAGTTGGGCGCCAGTATCTTGGCAAAACCGCTTACATAGATCGTGCGCTGCAGGCCGTCCAGCGCACACAGTCGGGTGGCGGACTCGGACGCGAGGTGGCTGTAGGTGTCGTCCTCGACGATATGAAAGTCGTGCTGGTTGGCGAGTTGCACCACGCGGTGCGCGCTGCCGGGCGTCAGGCAATAACCGGTCGGGTTGTGCAACACGCTCACGCTGACAAAAAGCTTGGGCGCGTGCACTTCGCAGTAACGCGCCATCACCTCCAGGTCGGGTCCGCGTTCGCGCCGCGGCACCGGCAATATACGCATGCCCAGGGCGTCAAGGCGCGCGAACTCGATCGCCCAGCCGGGCTCTTCCACCATCACGTAGTCACCCGCGCGCAGCAAGGTACGGCTCACCACGTCCAGCGCGTGGGTGGCGCCCACGGTGGTGATGATCTGCTCCGGCGTGGCCTGAATGTTGAGGCCGGATAAGCGCTTCGACAACGAGCGGCGCAGCCCGGCGTCGCCGGCCGGCTCACCGTATTGCAACGAGAACTCCTTGAGCGCCTGCGTGCCGGTGACCTTGCGCACGGCCGCGGGCATGAAGGTGCTCTCCAGCCACTCGGACGGGAACACACCCATGCCGGGCTGCGGCTTGTCGCTGATGGCCTGGAACATGCCCCGGATCAAGGTCGCGGCGTTGATTGGCGCACGGCGCGCTGTCAGTTCGCCGAAACCCGGCGCGGGTTCATGAACAGGCGTGCGCGACGGCCCCTGTTCCATGCCCCGCGCGGTCTCCCGCACAAAAAATCCACGATTGCGCCGCGCTTCCACCAGCCCTTGCGCCAGCAACCGGTCATACGCCGCGACCACGGTCGAGGGGCTCAATTCATGTTGTTGCGCACACTGGCGCACCGATGGCAGGCGTGCGCCCGGCGCCAACAAACGCGTGCGGATCCGATCGGCGAAACGGCTGGATAGCTGCTCGGTCAAGGACTGCGCCGGGGTTTTCATGAGCATGCTGCGGTTCCCTGGTGTTGCCTGTATTGCCATGATGATGAATACAGATCAGCAACTGAACTGCTTGACTGTACTGCTTGTGTACTGGTTGGCGAGATTATATTGAATGCCCTTGACCGACAAACCTGCCGCCGGTTTCCCTCCTGACCTCTGGACCGCATGAGTGCCACCGAACTTACCGCCCTGCTCGCGTTCTGCGCCGCGATGAGTTTTTCGCCCGGGCCCAACACCACCTTGTCCACGGCGCTGGCGGCCAACCGGGGCATCCGCCACGCATTGCGTTTCTGCGTGGCCGTACCTACCGGCTGGACGTTGATGATGCTGGCCTGCGGACTGGGGCTGGGCGCGCTGGTGCTCGGCTCGCCGGCCTTGCGCTGGGCGGTCAAGCTTGGGGGCATCGCCTACATGGTGTGGCTGGCGTGGAAGCTCAGCGGCGCGACGCAACTCGCGCAGGTGGATGCGGCACGCATGAACATCACGTTCTGGAATGGCGTCGGTCTGCAATTCGTCAACATCAAGGCCTGGATGCTGGCACTGACGGTAACGGCCGGCTGGGTTGTCAATGCGGCCGGGCAGCCCGCCACCAACAGCGGCGAGCGCCTGGCCATCATCTGCCTGGTCATGGTGGTGCTTTTGTTCACGAGTTGTTTTATGTATGCGCTGATGGGTTCGTTGCTACGAAGCTTTCTGGCTCGGGGTAGGCGCCTGCTTTGGTTCAACCGCATATTGGCGCTGGTGCTGCTCGCTACCGCCGCCTGGATGGCGGCGGTATGAAAAACCGGGAGAGCCGCGGCCTGTGGCTGGGTTTTGCGGGCGTGGTGTTGTTTGCCGCCACTTTGCCCATGACCAAGCTGGCCACCGGCAGTTTCGATGCGCCCCAGCTTTCGCCGACGTTTGTAACTTTTGGCCGCGCCGCGGTGGCCGGCTTGCTGTCGGTGCTCTACCTGCTTTTCACGGGCGGCCCCGCACCCAGGGGCCAGCAGTGGGTGCAGTTGCTGTTTACCGCGTCGTGCGTGGTGGTGGGTTTCCCGCTGTTCCTGGCCTTGGGGCTGCGCCATGTCGAGTCGGTCCATGCCTCGGTGGTCATGGGGATTCTGCCGCTTGCCACGGCGGTCGTGGGCTCGGTGTGGCTGCGCCAGCGGCCGAGCATCGGGTTCTGGATCTGCGCCATTGCCGGCAGTGTGCTGGTAGCTACGTTTGTGGCGTTGCGACCCGGCTCGCCTGGCGGCGGCGCGCAATTGGCGGATTTGTTTTTGCTGTTGGCGGTATTGAGTGCCGCGTTCGGTTATGTCAGCGGCGGGCAACTGACAGCGCGGCTCGGCGCCGAACGTGTCATCTGCTGGGTGCTGGTGATCAGCCTGCCGATGACCTTGCCGGTGATGTTGCTCGACTGGCCCTCGACGCCGATTCGAATCGGCGCCTGGCTCGGCTTTTCGTATGTCGCACTGTTCTCGATGTGGATCGGGTTTTTCGCCTGGTACCGCGCTCTGGCATTGGGTGGAACCGTGCGCGTCAGCCAGGTGCAACTGGTGCAGCCGTTTCTGAGCATGCTGTTCTCGGTGCCGCTGCTGGGCGAGTCGCTTGACGCACTGACAGTCGGTTTTGCGCTGGCCGTGATCGCCACCGTGTTCATCGGCAAAAAAATGCCGGCTGCGCCGGTGACCCAAAATCCGTCGGACGGCCCCCAGAACGAGGCGTATCGTGCACCACCTTTCGCCGGCAAAGGAATGCCGTGAACATTTTTTATGGAGGATGAAAACATGAGCCCCACCAATCCGTGGACGCTGGCGCGTCGCGCCGAAAAAATGAACCCCTCGGTGATCCGCGAAATCCTCAAGGTCACCGAGCGGCCGGGCATCATCAGCTTTGCCGGCGGCCTGCCCTCGCCCAAGACCTTCCCGGTGGCGGAGTTTGCCAGCGCCTGCGCCAAGGTCCTGCGCGACGACGCGCATGCGGCCTTGCAGTATTCCGCCAGCGAAGGCTATGGCCCGCTGGTCGACATGGTGGCCGCCAATCTGCCCTGGAAAGTGGACCCATGCCAGGTGCTGATCACCACCGGATCGCAACAGGGGCTGGACCTGGTGGCCAAAGTGCTGATCGACTCCGCCAGCCGCGTGATGGTGGAAACGCCCACTTACCTCGGCGCGCTGCAAGCCTTTTGCCCGATGGAACCCGAAGTGGTGAGTGTGCGCAGCGACGCGCATGGCGTGGACGTAGATGATCTGGCGTCGCAGTGGCGTGCCTCGACACCCCCACGTTTCCTGTACGTGTTGCCCAACTTCCAGAACCCGACCGGTCGCACCATGACCGAAGCACGCCGCGCCGCGCTGGTAACACGCTCGGCTGAACTGGGCTTGCCCCTGGTCGAGGACAACCCGTATGGTGACCTGTGGTTCGATGCGCCGCCGCCGGCGCCGTTAAGCGCCCGCAATCCGGAAGGCTGCATCTACCTGGGCTCGTTTTCCAAGGTGCTGGCACCCGGACTGCGGCTGGGTTTTCTGGTCGCGCCCAAGGCAGTATTTCCAAAGCTGCTGCAAGCCAAACAGGCGGCCGACCTGCACAGTCCGGGCTTTAACCAGCGCATGATCGCGGAAGTCATGAAGGACGGTTTTCTGGAGCGCCACGTGCCGACCATTCGCGCCCTGTACAAGACCCAGCGCGACGCCATGTTGGCGGCGTTATCGCGCGAAATGTCGTTTGGCGACGACGACGACAGCCGCGTGAGCTGGAACCAACCGGATGGCGGCATGTTCCTGTGGGCGCGCTTGCCCAAGGGCATGAACGCGGTGGACCTGCTGCCCAAGGCGGTGGACAAAGGCGTGGCCTTTGTACCCGGTGCGGCCTTCTATGCCGGCGCAGCCGACGAGCGCACGTTGCGCCTGTCGTTCGTTACGTCCACGGTCGCCCAAATTGAGCGCGGCGTGGCGGCGCTGGCC
>JANYBQ010000641.1 GCA_025360705.1 Betaproteobacteria bacterium
CCGCCAAACTTGGCCGCCAACACGATCGTGATGGCCGCCGTCAACGTCGTCTTGCCATGGTCCACGTGCCCGATCGTGCCCACGTTCACGTGCGGCTTGGTTCGTGAAAATTTCTCTTTTCCCATTTCCTGCTTCTCCAAAAGAACTCGAAATGCACAACATCCCGACCCGACCAAAATCTGGTGCCCATTCCGGGAATCGGACCCGGGACCTCTCCCTTACCAAGGGAGTGCTCTGCCACTGAGCCAAATGGGCCAATCTCTCAAACCATATCCGACACAACCGGGCCGTGGAGCGGGAGACGGGAATCGAACCCGCGTCATTAGCTTGGAAGGCTAGGGTTCTACCATTGAACTACTCCCGCATCAGGGTCGATTCACTCAACTCCCAATGAAGTGGCCCACATAGCTCGCAAACCCGGTCACTCTCGACAAATCGGTTCATCGCTGGTGGAGAGGGCTGGATTCGAACCAGCGTACTCGTAAGAGGGCAGATTTACAGTCTGCTGCCATTAACCACTCGGCCACCTCTCCTCGGGCGAACCTGTGATTATGCCACGGAAAATGGATTAATGTCTCGCCTCACGCCAGGCGCGCGCCTGGCCGAAATGCCCACATCCGATAAAAGGCAGGGGTGGACGTAACGCCGACAGCGGCGAGGGGTGATTGGCGACCAATGCCTTGTGGCGACTGGTGTCGATGAGCGTACGTTTGCTCTGCGCGTGTGCTCCCCAAAGCATAAATACCAGCGGTCGGCCCAGGCCAGCTATATGGCGGATCACCGCATCCGTCAAGACCTCCCAGCCACGGCCGGAATGACTGGCCGGTTGGCCTTCTTCCACTGTCAGACAGGTGTTGAGCAGCAAAACGCCATGGGTTGCCCATTTGACCAGGCTGCCGCCCGGATTGGGAAACTTCGGCGGCGGCGTGCCGAGATCGCGTTCCAGCTCCTTGAAAATGTTGCGCAGCGATGGCGGCAATGCCACGCCGGGCGCCACTGAAAATGCCAGCCCCTCAGCCTGCCCGCGTCCGTGGTACGGGTCTTGTCCGAGTATTACGACTCGTACCTGCTCTGGCGGCGTGAGTTCAAGCGCACGCAAAGGCCCGGGCGGAAAAATCACTGCGCCGGCGTCAAGTCGCTGGTGCAGGAAATCAAGCAACTTCTGTCCGCCTTCCGAACCAAAGAACCCTTGCACCAAAGCCTGCCACCCAGCCGCTACCGGCCAATCGGCCGGATTGCTGCTGGATAACTGAGCGGGTGAACTCACTTGAACAGGGCCGCAAGCGCCGCGCCGGGGTCATCGGCGCGCATAAACGCCTCGCCAACCAGGAAAGCATGGATCCCGGCCGCTCTCATGCGCAGAACATCTTCGCGCACCCGGATGCCGCTTTCCGTAATCAGCAAGCGATCTTTTGGCAACCTGTCCGCCAAGGCCAACGTAGTGTCCAGGCTGGTCTCGAAAGTCCGCAAATTGCGGTTGTTAATACCAATCAACCGCGTTTTCAGAGACAGCGCGCGGTCCAATTCGGCCGCATCGTGCACCTCCACCAGCACCGACATGTAGAGGCCCAGTGCGATGGCCTCCATCTCTTTCATCCGGGCGTCGTCAAGGCAGGCTGCGATCAGCAAAATCGCATCCGCACCCATGGAGCGTGACTCGTACACCTGGTAGGGATCGACAAGAAAATCCTTGCGCAGCACCGGCAACTGGCAGGAGGCACGCGCCTGCTTCAAAAACTCCACGCTACCCTGGAAAAACTGGCTATCGGTCAGCACCGACAGGCAGGCCGCACCATGCTCCGCGTAAGACTGGGCAATATCGGCCGGCACAAAATCCTCACGCAGCACACCCTTCGACGGGCTGGCCTTTTTTATTTCGGCGATCACGGCACTCTGGCCGCTGGCTACTTTCGCGCGTAAGGCGGCCTCAAAATCCCGCGTCAGGACGCGCGATTCGGCATCCGCCCGAACTGCGGCCAGCGACTTGCGCTTCAGCGCAAGCGCTATTTCCTCACGTTTGGCGGCAACTATCTGACTCAGGATATCGGACATGGTTTCAGACTTAGGTCAAACCGCGATCGTAGACCCAACCAAGATCAAAAATCGACCGGCTGACCCGTCTTGCAGCTTTCAGTCGCCGCGTCGGCCAGTTCCAGCGCCGCAACGCCGTCGGCAATCGTGGTGCGGAAAGCCGCGCCGGACTGCAGGCACTCGAAGAAGTGCGCAATTTCCAGCCGATACGCCGCGCTGTAACGTTGCAAGAAGAAGTTTTCCGGCTTGTCGCCGCGTACTCCGGTGGCATCCCACTGCTTGACTTCGCTGGGGGTATGGTTGCCACATTGCAGCATGCCGGTCGAGCCCAGAACTTCAAAACGCTGGTCGTACCCGTACGCAGCACGCCGCGTGGTGTTGATCTGGCACAAGCGCCCCTTGCGCGTGCGGATAGTGACTGCCGTGCTGTCAAAGTCCCCGAGGGCAGCGATAGCCGGATCGGTTAAAACCGAGCCGGTCGCGCTGAGCCACTGGGCTTCGTCGCCATCGGCACACAGAATCCAGCGGAATACGTCGAAGTCATGGATCAACATGTCGCGAAAAATGCCGCCCGACAGCTTGATGTATTCGGCCGGCGGCGCACCCGGGTCGCGGCTGGTGATGACCAGCATTTCCGGATTGCCGATTTCACCCCGGTCCAAGCGCGCGCGCGCCTCGCTGAATGTAGGGTCGAAGCGGCGTTGAAAGCCGATCATGCAGGCCACCCCAGCGGCTTTCACTGCTGCGGCGCAGGCACGTGCGCGTGGCACCGACAGATCTACCGGCTTCTCGCAAAAAATGTGTTTTCCGGCAACCGCAGCGCGACTGATCAAGTCGCTGTGGGTGTCTGTAGACGAAGCGATCGCCACCACTTCAATCGAAGGATCAGCGAACACCGCTTCAATATCGCTCACCTGCGCACCATGTTTTTGCGCCATTTCAGACGCTGCGGCCGAGTTTGGATCGCAGACATATTTCAGCTTCACGCCCGGCAACGCCGCCAGATTCGACGCGTGGATGTGGCCGATTCGGCCAGCACCAAAAATGGCAACGTTCTTCATGAAGTCTCCAGAAAAGTGCCGCCAGACGCCGCCGCACATTAGAAATTGTGGAAAGCAAATTCTACTAAACTAACCATTGAAAGTTTTATTTCAAACCTTTGCCCACCGGTAACCGGTCTGACTGATATGCCTCACAAAATCCGTTTTGCGGTCAACCGTATCAGTGCTTCCACTATGCCACTGGCCGCGTTTGCCGCCATGGCGCGACGTCTGGGCGTGAAAGCGATTGAAATCCGCAACGACCTGGCAAGCGTCGAGCTCAGCGACGGCACTCCGGCGCGCGACATTGCCGCAGCCGCCAAAGCCCACGGTCTGATAGTGCGATCCATCAACGCCCTGCAGCGTTTCGAACAATATGACGCCACCCGCGAGGCCGAGGCCCAGGCACTGGTGCGTTACGCGGTGGAATCGGGGACGCAGGCGCTGGTCTTGTGCCCGACCAATAGCCGGAAGGATGTGCGCAGTGCCGACCAGCGCCATGCCGATCTGGTCCACGCATTGCGAAAACTGCAACCGCTTTTGGCCGACAACGGTCTCATCGGTCTGGTCGAAGCCTTGGGATTCGAGGAATGCGCGGTGCGCCGCAAATCGCAGGCCGTCCGCGCGATAAACGAAGTCGGCGGTCGCGCGACCTTTGCGCTGGTGCACGACACCTTCCATCACTACTTGGCGGGTGAAGCGACATTTTTCCCGGAGTTGACCGGCCTGGTCCACATATCCGGTGTTGAAGACAAGGACTTGGCACCGTCCGACATGCGCGACGGGCACCGGGTGCTGGTTGGCCCGGCCGATCGCCTGGGCAATATCATCCAATTGCGCACCTTACTTGCCGCGGGTTATTCAGGTTATGCGTCTTTCGAGCCGTTCGCGGACGCGATCACCACCGCAACGGATATCGAGCAGCGCCTGGTCCGCAGCATGGCTTACATAGCCGCGGCGGTGGCCGAGTCCGAGTCGTCCGGCGCATAAAGCAGTTCGGTCCGGTAAGCCAGCGCAATGAACAGGCTCTGCGCCAGGCACATGGTGTTGGTCAGGGAGCGAAAACCAAACGTGCTGCTTTCGTTCACCATCAACACCGCGGCGGCCAACGAAGCCAGCGGGCTCATCTGGCTGTCGGTGATCGCGAC
Organism: Betaproteobacteria bacterium; assembly: GCA_025360705.1. Taxonomy (GTDB): domain Bacteria; phylum Pseudomonadota; class Gammaproteobacteria; order Burkholderiales; family Burkholderiaceae_C; genus CAISIP01. The sequence goes on from JANYBQ010000641.1 coordinate 4,220, forward strand.
CACGTGTGCTCCACGCGACGCGGCGACGCGCGCGCATTGCAAGGACTCTTCCGCATACGGTGCAAAGCTGACCACCAGCATGACGTCACGCGCGCGCAGGCCGCGCAATTGCCCCTCGTGCATGCCGCCAAGACCCGACAGCAATTCGATGCGTTTGTCGGTGTGCTGCAAGGCATAAGTCAGGTAGGAAGCCACCGCGAACGAACGCCGTGAACCGACCACCCAGATGGTTGGTGTTGCCGCCAGCAACGCCACCGCATCGTCGAACACCGAACTGTGCAGGTCGCGTTTGAGCTCCTGCATGCCGGCGATGCTGCCGCCAATAAATTCATCGGCGATATCGGCACTGGTCAGGCGGCCTTGCGCGGCCTCGATCACGCCGCGGATACGCGCCTGGTAGTTGCGGCTAGGCGCAAGCTGCTGCGTGATGCCGTCGCGAAATATCTTCTGCATTTCGGTGTAACCCGAAAACCCAAAGCGCTTGGCGAAGCGGATCACCGCGGAAGGTTGCACCCCGCAGCGCTCGGCCACATCCTGGATCCGGTCCAGGCCGATGTGGTCGCGATGCTGCTCGATATAACGCGCAATCAGTTTGAGCTGACGACTCAGGGACTCAAACTCATCGCGGATGGCTTTGAGCAGTCGCTCAGCGGCGACGTGGGAGGCGGGCGGTCCCGAACGCATGGTGCTTTGGCGCGCTGTTTTCACAAAGACAAAGGTGCTGGGAAAAGCACCGGCATGAACACAGGAAAAGGCATGGTCGCCAAATAGAAAACAGAAAATTTATTCTAAGTGTTTTTCCTAGTGCATTTTTATTCTTTTCTGTCACCATTCAGTCATTCTTCCATGCCATTGTTCGCCCCATCTGCATCGGCTTATCGATCAGAAAACGGGCCGTCCAGACGAAAACCGGGGTATAGCGCAAAGTCGCATTTGCGAAGCACATGAGCCGCTGCTAAAACGAGTGAACGAATGCCAGTGGAACCGATAATTTCAGTGCGCGATTTGCGCGTAGCTTATGGCGCCAACGAAGTCCTCAAAGGGATCGATCTGACCATTGCGCCGGGGAGTTTCGTCGCGTTGCTGGGCGCCTCGGGCTGCGGCAAAACCACCTTGCTGCGTACCTTGTCCGGATTTACTCCGGCTGCCTCGGGCTCAATCACGGTAAAGGGAAAAGACATCCTGCGCGAACCTCCGGAGCGCCGCGGTATGGCGATGGTGTTCCAGTCCTATGCTTTGTGGCCCCACATGAACGTGGCGCAAAACATGGGTTACGGCCTGAAGCTGCGGCGCGTGCCGCGCCACGAGATCCAGCGGCGCGTTTCGGATCTGCTGCAGATGCTAGGTCTGAAAGGGTATGGCGAGCGCTCGGTGACGGAACTCTCGGGTGGCCAGCGCCAACGCGTTGCGCTCGGGCGCGCGCTCGCGGTTGAGCCGCAAATCCTGCTGCTGGACGAACCGCTGTCCAATCTGGACGCGCGTATCCGCCTACAGATGCGCCACGAGATTCGTTCCATCCAGCGCCAGCTCCGCGTGACCGCGATTCTGGTGACGCATGACCGCGAAGAGGCCATGGTGATGGCCGATCAGGTGGTGATCCTCGACCAGGGCCGGATTGCGCAGATCGGCACGCCGGAGGACGTCTTCCAGCGTCCGCGGACTCCCTATGTCGCCTCGTTCATGGGGGCCGAGAACATCATCGATTGCGACGCCTCGCCCGATGGCGACGCGGTGCGATTGCGTATTGTGAATATCCCCCGCGCCGGCGTGCGTTGTACGCCATTGCAGGCACGGCTCGGGCCGGTGCAGGTGCATTTTCGCAGCGAGGTGGCCTCGTTGCGGATCGATGGCGCCGAGCCGGCCAACAGACTGGAGATTCCCGGCCAGATCCGACAAGTCAGTTACCTTGGCGGGGCTTACCGCTGCGAAATCAATACCGGATGCGGCCAGTTCTTCGTCGACCATCCGAGTTGCATTGCCGCTGGTGACGCTGTCACCGTATCGATCCCGTCCACTGCATTGCACGTTTATCCGCGCGATCCAGCCAGGCTGCCTCACTGATCCAATCCCGTTGGATCACCTCAATCCGCGTTCCGTCCCCCGTTCACCCCCACTTACCAGAAGGAGATCAGCATGAAGAAACTTCACCGTACCCTTGCGATTTCGATCGCTCTCGCGCTTGGAACCATGACCGGCGCCGCACGCGCCCAGGTCACACTCAACGTCATCAGCGGCGGCTCCCAGAACATGGTCGATTACGTGACCGATTACCTCGGGCCGCTGTTCGAGAAGCAGAATCCCGGTGTCAAGGTCAGCGTTGTCGGTACCGGCCCGGACGATGCAGGCTCGCAAAAAATGATGGAGAAACTGCAGGCACAAAAAAGCGCCAACTTGGCCACCTGGGACACCGACGTGATCGTGCCCAATCAGCAGAAAACCGGCGAGATGGTGAAAGACGGTCTGTTGCTGAAATACCGCGACAGCATCGCGACCGGCAAATACGCGGTCAGCCAGTCGGCCAAATACGCGCTGGGCGTCAACGTGGACGGTTACGTGATGCCGATGTTCGAGAGCCAGACCGCGCTGGCCTACAACCCCGACATGATCAAGAACCCGCCCGCTTCCTATGACGAACTGCGCGCCTTCGTGGCCAAGAACCCAAAAAGCTTCGGCTACAACGGACTCAAAGGCGGCATGTCCGGCGTTGCGTTCGTGGTGGGCTGGATGTATGCCTATGGCGGCAACGCCGAAGCGATCCAGCAAGGCCCGTACGACGCCAAGGCACAGACCGGCTGGAAGAAGGCTTTTTCCGACCTCAAGAGTTTCAACCAGCAAGTGGTCTTCACGCCCGGCAACGCCGGCACGCTGGACATGCTCAACCGCGGCGAAATCGCCATGGGCCCGGTCTGGGTCGACATGTTCCAGTCCTGGAAGGCTGAAGGCCGCTTGTCACCCAATATGAAACTCAAGATCCTCTCGCCCGGCATGCCCGGCCAGCCCTACTACTACGCCATTCCGGCCAAGGCCAGGAATGTCGAATTGGCGAAGAAGTTCATCGCGCTGGCCACCAGCCCGGAAGTGCAGGCCGAAGGCATCGTGAAACGCTTCAACTGGTATCCGGGTATCGATGCCAACGTCGTAAAACCAGCGTTGGATCCGAAGGTCTGGAACTCGCTGTTCATGGACGTGACGCCGGCCGATCTGGCCAAGAACGGCAAACCGTTCCCGCTCGCACCGTTCTTCACGGACATGCGCGAGCAGTACGAAGCCCAAGTCCAAAACTAGGGAGGCCGCGAATCTTGCTACTGCGCGGGCCGATCTGGCACCGGCGGTGCTCACCGTCTCAATGAACCGATCCAAAGTCGCTTTGATTCCCGCACTTGCGCTGCTTGCACCGGCGCTGCTGATGGTCGGGCTGCTGTTTGTCTATCCACTGGTGATCTCGCTGGCTTATGCTTTTCGCAACGAGGCCAGCGGAGCCTGGGATTTGACGAATTTTTCCAAGGCGTGGACCTTGTACGGTGGCGACGTCCTTCTGACCGCCGCGGTGACCGTATTGTCGAGCGCGCTGGTCGGCGTATTCGCCGTCGCTGTTGCGGGCTACATCACGCTGGGTGAGAACCCTCGCGCCGTGGCCGCGCTGCGCTGGGTTTACCGCTGGCCGCTGTTTATTCCGTTTGTGGTCGCGGCCCAGCTCATGCGCACCTTTCTGGCCAAGAATGGCATGCTCAATAACGTGCTCATGTCGGTCGGCCTGGTCGAGCCACTGAATGCCGTCAGTCTGCTGGACTGGCGCGGCGTGGTAATTACCTTTGTCTGGAAGCAGTTGCCGTTTGCCGCCTTGCTGATCGCCGGCGCCATGGCCTCTCTGGACCGCTCCATGATGGAGTCGGCGCGTGGGCTGGGCGCCGGCCGGCTGCGCATTTTGCTGGAGATCGTGTTGCCGCAAGTCCAGGCCACCGTGTGGGTCAGCTTGATCCTGTCGTTCGTGACCATGCTGTCGGCGCTCTCGGTGCCGATGATGATCATCGCCGGGTCTCCCACGTTGTTGACGGTGGACATGGCCTGGCGCGTCAACTCGTATGGCGATTACGGGGTCGCCAATGCGCTCGGCTTCATGTCTTTTGCGATGAGCGGCGTGGCCGCCTGGTTCTACCTGCGCCAGGGCTTGCGCACCGGCGGGCAACCGAAATGACGCTTGCGTATTCCCTGCCGCAATCCCGCATGCCGGATATTTTCGGCAGCCTGCTGCGCGCGTTGCTGATCGGCTTGCTGGCCGTTGCCATCTTCGGGCCATTGCTCAACATGCTGATCTGGACCGTGACGGAGGCCTGGTACTTTCCGGCCAAGCTGCCGGTGCGCTGGGGGTTCGCGTTCTGGACCAAGGTATTCCGGCCCGAGGCCGGGGCCATGAAAGCGCTGTCGACCAGCCTTGTAATTGCCCTGCTGACCGTAGCCTTGAGCCTGCTCGTGGCCATCCCGGCCGGTTACGCGTTGTCCAAACGCGACTTGCCGATGCGCAGCCTGTTCCTGTTGTTTTTTCTGTTGCCGCAAGCCTTTCCGACCGTGGCAGTGCACCTCAATATTGCGCGCATCTTCTATGGCCTGGGGCTGACCGGAACCATCTGGGGCGTGATGCTGGTACATACGATCCAGGGCCTGGTGTTCGCGGTCTGGATCGCATCGGCATCGTTTGCGGCGATCGGCCCGGAGCAGGTGGAAGCAGCGCGCAATCTCGGCGCTTCGCCGCTGCGGGCCTTCATGACCGTGTCCCTGCCGCTGGCCGCGCCCGGTCTCATGGCCAGTGCGATTTTCGTGTTTCTGATTTCCCTCGACGAGTTCTCCGGCACCTTCTTTGTGGGCGTGCCGAATGTGCGCACCCTGCCGCTCACCATGCTCAACGCCGCCCTGGAAGGCAACTACCAGATCGCCTCGATCACCGCATTGTTATTGCTGGTGCCATCGGTGTTGTTCATGTTGTTCGTGGAACGTTTTCTGAAGGCCGACGTGCTGGCCAGCGTGGGCAAATAATGCTGGCCGAATACTCGATCTGGCTGCTTCCGATGTCGGCCCAGGAGTCAACGCTGGCGGCAACCGTCACCCGCCTTTCCAATGCATTGGCGGGTGCGGTTTTTGCGCCCCACGTAACGATCCAGGGCGATCTCACGCAGCCGCTGGAGAAACTGGCTGAATTCTCCGCTGCGCTTGCCGAGCGGGTGGTAGTGCAAAACTGGCGCGTACGGCGGGTGGAGAACAGCCCGCATTTGTTCCGTTGCCTGTATCTGCGCTTTGGCGTTGCGCCGGGTTTCGAGGCGCTGCAGGAGGCGTCACGGGCCTTCTCAAAAACCACGGATGGCCTGTCGCCGTTTCCCCACTTGAGCTTGGCCTACGGCAACGCGGGGCCGGCCCACGCACAGGCGCGTGCGGACCTGGCTCGGGAATTCATGGCGCGGGAAATCGTGTTCGACCGCCTGGCCATCTGCCGCTCGTCGAAGAATGTGCCTGTCGCCGATTGGCAATGCCTGGCGATGTATCCGCTCAAGCGTCGAGAACAAGACCGAGGGCAACTTCCATGACCGGCACCATGAAAACACAAGCAACACAACGACTCACCATGGCGCAGGCACTGGTCAAGCACCTGGCGGCACAACAGGTGGAATTGGCCGATGGCAGCCTGCAACCCTATTGCGCGGGTGTGTTCGCCATCTTTGGTCACGGCAACGTCGCGGGCATCGGTGAAGCCTTGTGGGCCGAGCGTGCAAGTTTGCCAACCTGGCGCGCGCACAACGAACAGGCCATGGCGCACGCCGCAATAGGCTATAGCAAGGCCCTGTTTCGACAACGCATGATGGCCGTCACCACATCGATTGGCCCGGGCGCCACCAACCTGTTGACGGCCGCGGCGCTGGCGCACGTGAACCGGCTGCCTCTTTTGATGCTGCCCGGCGATGTTTTCGCCTCGCGCGCGCCCGACCCGGTGTTGCAGCAACTGGAGGACTTTGCCGGCGGTGATGTCAGCGTCAACGACGCGTTTCGTCCCCTCACGCGTTACTTCGACCGAATCACGCGCGCCGAACAAATCCTCAGTGCCCTGCCGCAGGCCATCACCGTGATGGCCGACCCTGCCACTTGCGGACCGGTGTGCCTGGCGCTGCCGCAGGACGTGCAGACGCATGCGTTTGCATGCCCGACCGCATTCCTGCATCCGGCGCCAATCCGTTTCAGGCGTGCGGCGGCTGATGCGCGCGATCTGGCGGATGCCGCCATGCTGTTGCGCGGTGCCAAGCGGCCGCTGATCGTAGCCGGCGGCGGCGTGCTTTATAGCCAAGCGTGGGCGGCGCTGGACGCATTTGCCCGCAAATGCGGCGTGCCGGTGGTCGAAACCCAGGCTGGCAAAAGCAGCCTGGCCTGGAACCATCCGCTCAACCTTGGCGCAGTGGGGGTAACCGGATCGCCAGCCGCCAATCGAATGGCGCGTGAGGCCGACGTGGTGCTGGCCATCGGCACACGTTTACAGGACTTCACCACCGGTTCGCAAAGCCTGTTCGCGGAGGCCCGCATCATCAGCCTCAACGTGCAGGTACTGGATGCGCGCAAGCGCCAAAATGCGGCGCTGGTGGCCGACGCCAAAACAGGGCTGGCGCAGCTGTCCCATGCGATGGCGGATTGGCGCGCGGATGTCACCTGGACCGAGTCGGCCAGCCAACTCGCCGCCGACTGGGTCGCACGCGTCGGCGTGCTTACCGGCGCTGATCCAGACCCGGAGCACAAAGGCGTTTTGCCATACGAGGCCCAAGTGATTGGCGCGGTGCGCGACTCTATCGCCAACAGCGACCGGCACGACGTCGTGGTGTGCGCCGCCGGCACCTTGCCCGCCGAGCTGCACAAACTCTGGCGCGCCGGTGCGCCCGGCAACTACCACATGGAGTACGGCTATTCGTGTATGGGCTACGAGATTGCCGGTGCTCTGGGCGTGAAGATGGCGCGGCCACGGCAGGAGGTGATCGTGATGGTGGGCGACGGTTCCTATCTCATGATGAACTCCGAAATCGCCACCTCGGTCATGCTGGGTCACAAGCTAATCATCGTGGTGCTGGACAACCGTGGCTTCGGTTGCATCGAGCGCCTGCAACAGGCCAGCGGCAGCCCGCACTTCAACAACATGCTCGGCGATTGCGTGCCCGCCTCCGGCGCGTTAGCGGCGATCGATTTCGCAATGCATGCACGCAGCCTCGGTGCCGATGGAGTGCATGTGGCCAATATCGGCGAGTTGAAAACCGCGATGCAACATGCCCGCGCGGCCAGCAAGACCCAGGTGATCGTGATCGACACCACCCATACCCGGACCACGCAGGACGGTGGATGGTGGTGGGAGGTGCCCATCCCCGAAGTCTCCAGCCGCGCGGAAGTGGACACCGCGCGAGCCGCCTACGTGACGGCCAGGAAAGATCAGCGGCTTTAATGCTTGCTTTGATGTAATGCATGGATTCGTATTCGTGGGCCCGAGCTTGGCCTGTCCTGAGCCCGACGAAAGGTCGAAGGGCCTGAAGGCTTCGACAGGCACAGTGCGAATGGGATAAGTAAAAATAGCGTGACTCTGAACTGGACTCGATATGGACTTGATATGAACTGGAACGTACGTATCGGCATCAACCCCTTGAGCTGGATGAACGACGACCTGCCCTCACTGGGCGGCGAAACGCCGCTGGAGACCGCGCTGTCGGAAGGCAAGGAAATCGGCTACGAAGGGTTTGAGCTGGGCAACAAGTTTCCCAGGGACGGGCCGGCGCTCAAAGCCAAGCTGGACGAGTTCGGCCTGGCCTGCGTATCGGGATGGTATTGCGGCTTTCTGGCCCAGGACACGGTCGCCGCTGAGGTCGCCCGTTGTAGGGCGCATCTGCACAAGCTGCAGTACAACGACGTCAAGGTGCTTGTCTATGGCGAGTGCGCGGGCACGATCCAGGGCAGCATCGACACGCCTCTGGCCAAGCGGCCACGTTTTGCCAACGACGACTTGTGGAAGGCCTACGGCCAGCGCCTGAATGAGTTTGGCGCGCACTTGAAAAATACCTACGGCATCACCTTGGCCTACCACCACCATATGGGCGCCTATGTCGAGTCCCCCGATGACGTGGACCATCTGATGGCGGTGACTGACCCAAACCATGTCGGATTGCTCTACGACACTGGCCATGCCTACTTTGGCGGGGCGACCGATCCCGTGACGCTGCTCACGAAACATGCGGGGCGCGTGGTGCATGTGCACTGCAAGGACGTCCGCGCCGAGGTCATCGCACAGGCGCGCAATGACGGCTGGAGCTTCTTGACCGGCGTTATCAACGGGACTTTCACGGTGCCGGGTGATGGCGCGATCGATTACGACGCCGTCCTGTCCACGCTGCATGCAGCGGGTTACCAAGGGTGGCTGGTGGTGGAGGCCGAACAGGACCCGGCCGTGGCGCCGAGTTACCGTTATGCCAAAAAGGGCTACGAGACCTTGCGCGGCATCGTGGACCGGCTTGACCGGCAAGGGGCTTGATATGGTGAGCCCGCTGCTCGTCAAAGCCGCCGCCGGGCGCGAAATCGTCAACGTTACGCCCGAGCGCGCGGGCTGGACCCACGTAGGTTTTCGTGCCCTGCGTCTGGGCCAGGGCGAAACCGAAACCGTGAACACGGGTACGCGCGAGTTGTGCCTTGTGGTGTTGGCCGGCAGCATAGACGTCACCGTGGATGGAAAGACCTATTCCAGCCTCGGGACACGCAATAGCGTGTTCGATGACGTTTCGCCCGCCGCGGTTTATGTGCCGCCGGGCAGGTCCGTGTCCATGCACTGCGTGCGTGATGCGGAACTCGCCTTGTGTACCGCGCCGTCCGACGGGCAGACGCGTCCGGTGCGTGTGCTAGCCCCGACCGGCATGCGGCGCAGCGTACGCGGCAAAGGCAGCAACACCCGTTACGTCTGCGACATCCTGCCGCACGACGACCCCACGGCGGCGCACCTGCTGGTGGTCGAGGTCATCACGCCGGCCGGGCACTCGTCGAGTTACCCGCCGCACAAACACGATTCCGAAACGCCGCCGACCGAGACCCAGCTCGAAGAAACCTACTATCACCGGCTTAACCCGCCGCAGGGTTTTGCGTTCCAGCGCGTCTACACCGACGACCGCGGCATTGACGAAGCCTGCGCCGTGGAGGACCATGACGTGGTGATGGTGCCGCGTGGTTACCACCCCGTGGTGGCACCGCATGGCTACGACCTGTATTACCTTAACGTCATGGCCGGGCCACAACGCCTGTGGGTATTCAAGAACGATCCGCAACACGAATGGATGCTGCGCTAAAGCGGCATCTGTTACCAAAATTGGCCCAGGGAAAATAATGACCGAACTGATGACTGCGATCGAAGAGATCGTGCGGGCCGCAGGCGACATGATGCGCAAGGCCTTCACAGCCGCCGAAAAGCCCGCCTACTCGCTCAAGGGCCGGCAAGACTACCTGACGGCCACTGACGGTGCCGTAGAGCTGTTCGTGCGTCAACAGATCGCCCAACGTTTCCCCGGCGATGCGGTGCTGGGCGAAGAGGACGGCGGAGCGGTCGATGGGCCACGCTTGTGGATCGTCGACCCGATTGACGGCACCGCCAACTTCGCGCGCCAGATCCCGCATTTCTGCATCTCGCTGGGCCTGATGGTCAATGGTGCGCTGCAAGCCGGTGCCATCTACGCGCCCATGTCGGACGAACTCTTTATCGCACAGCTCGGTAAGGGTGCATGGCTCAATCGCCAGCCCATGCGGGTAAGCAGTGTGGCAGACCTCAGCGCAGCATCGGTAGAAATCGGATGGTCCACGCGTATTCCGGTGCAAACCTACCTCGACATGGCGGGCAAGGCGGCCCATGCAGGATGCCAAGTGCGCCGCGCCGGCTCGGGCGCGTTGGGCCTGGCCTATGTGGCGGCCGGCCGCTGCGAGGCTTACGCCGAAGCGCACATCAATGCCTGGGACGTCGCCGCCGGCTTGTTACTGGTGACCGAGGCGGGCGGGCGGGTCAACGATTTCTGGGCCAATGACGGCGTAAAAAGCGGCAATGCGGTGCTTGCAACCAGCGGTGTATTGGCGTCGGAGCTAAGTGTTTTAACTAGTATCGCGCTGGCCTAGTTGCGCATATGCTGCGTGTCATATGTCCGTCATCTTTTTGTCATCTTCAACTAGCTACCTGCCCTCATCTTCCACCGGAGACACACATGAATAATCTGGCTCTTAGATCACTCGCGCTGGCGATTGCCGCAGCGGGTTCCTGGTCCGCGCTTCCGGCATTCGCCGATGGCGAACTGGTGGTGTACTGCAACGTGCAGGAAGAGTGGTGTAGGCCGATGGTCAACGCCTTCGAGAAGGCAAGCGGCATCAAGGTCTTGATGACGCGCAAAAGCTCCGGCGAGACCTACGCGCAGATCAAGGCCGAAGCCGCCAATCCCAGGGGTGACATCTGGTGGGGTGGTACCGGAGACCCGCATCTTCAAGCGGCCGAGGAAGGCCTGACCGAAGTCTACAAATCGCCCAAGCTGGCCGAGTTGCAACCCTGGGCAGTGCACATAGCGGAGACCGCCAAGTACCGCATGGTGGGCATTTATTCCGGCGCCTTGGGTTACAGCTACAACACGGCCGATCTGGCCAAGCGAAAGCTGGGCGAACCCAAATGCTGGGCCGACCTGATCAAACCCGAATTCAAAGGCGAAGTGCAAGTCGCCAACCCCAACTCCTCCGGCACTTCCTACACCATGCTGGCCACGCTGGTCCAGATCATGGGCGAAGAGAAGGCTTTCGACTACATGAAGGCCCTGCACAAAAACGTGAACCAGTACACCAAGTCCGGCGCGGCGCCCGCGCGCGCCGTCGCCACGGGTGAGAGCCTGATCGGCATTACCTTCCAGCACGACGCAGTGACCCAGGTTGTCGGCGGTGCGCCTGTCAAGGTGGTGTCCCCGTGCGAGGGCACCGGCTACGAAATAGGCGGCATGAGCATCATCAAGGGTGCCAAGAACCTGGAGAACGCCAAGAAGTGGTACGACTGGGCGCTGACACCCGAAGCGCAAGGCATCGCGGTGGGCGCCAAGGCGTACCAGGTGCCCAGCAACAAGAGCGCGCCTACTCCACCCCAGGCGCCCAAGCTCGGGGAAATCAAACTGATCAATTACGACTTCGCCAAATACGGCTCTTCCGCCGAGCGTACGCGCCTGCTGGCCCGCTGGGACAAGGAAGTCGGTGCACTGCCCAAATAGTCGGGTTTAAGCGTCCATCAGGTTGTCCGGCACGCCACGCCTGATGTCCAGCGTCGCCGGTTCACGGATCAGCCCCACCACCCACAGCGACCCTTATGGTTGGCTGATTGCGGCATTGGCCGTGGTCACGGCCATACTCGTCCTGCCATGGAGCAGTGGCTCGCTCTGGATAGTCGCGGCCTGCGTGGCCGCGGCGGCCGCTGCGGGCTTCGCTGCGCGTGCCGGTGCTTTCAAAGGCGATGCCACCATCGCCGGCATCGTCTGCCTGCTGTCGCTGCTGCTGCTGGTATTCGTCGCCTACCCGATCGGGCGTATGTTGTTGGCCGCGTTCGTCGACGAACGCGG